>NZ_CP028907.1:637313-720602 GCF_001639105.2 Azospirillum humicireducens | reverse complement strand
GCACCACCACTTGGACTCTGACTCCGGCGCAGTTGAGCGGGCTGACGATCACGCCGCCGCCGAACAGCGACGTCGACTTCACGCTGACGGTGACCGCCATCGCCAAGGACGGCAGCGCCGTTGCCGCGACCAGGAGCGAGACGCTGCGCGTCACCGTCGATCCGGTGTCGGACACGCCGACGCTGACGGTCAGTGCTGCGACCGGCAACGAAGACAGCGCGATCCCGCTGACGATCAGCCCGGCCCTGACCGACACCGACGGATCGGAGGTTCTGACAATCCGCATCAGCGGCATTCCGACCGGCGCTACGCTCGCGAACACGCTGAACGGCACTCTGACGGTCACCAACGGCTCGATCACCCTGACGCCGCAGCAGCTTGCCGGGCTGACGATCACGCCGCCGCCGAACAGCGACGTCGACTTCACGCTCAACGTGACCGCGGTCGCCAAGGACGGCGGCGCGCAAGAAGCGACCAAGACCGATTCTCTGGTCGTGACCGTCAAACCCGTCACCGATACGCCCACGCTGGAGGTCGATCCGGCCAGCGGCGATGAAGACACCGCGATCGCGCTCAACATCACCTCCGCCCTGACCGATTTGGACGGCTCGGAAACGTTGAGCATCGTCATCAGCGGTATTCCTACCGGTGCGACGCTCTCCAACACGCTGAACGGTTCGCTGACGGTCACCAACGGCGCGATCACCCTGACGCGGGAGCAACTGGCCGGTCTGAAGATCAGGCCGAAGCAGGACAGCGGCGACGATTTCACTCTGACCGTCACCGCGACTGCCAAGGACGGGGACGCCACTGCTGTCGCCGTCCAAAAGACGCTGGCGGTGACCGTCGTCGCGGTCGCCGATACTCCGACGGTCACTGCCAGCAACGTCACCTACAATCTGGCGAGCGGACAGAACGACACCCTGACCGGAACCGCCGGCAACGACACGCTGTCGGGCGGGGCTGGCAACGACACCATCCAGGGCGGCGGCGGCGATGACGTCATCTACGGCGACGGCACCGGAACCTTCACCACCGCATTGTCGATCACGTCCGACGTGACGGACACCGACGGCTCGGAGTCGATCTCCAAGGTGACGATCTCCGGCGTGCCGGCGGGCGCCAGCCTGAGCGCCGGCACCTATGTGACGGAAGCCAACGGCACCACCACTTGGACCCTGTACAAGGCCCAGTTGCAGGGCCTTAAGCTGACCGCCAGGGAAGGCGACAGCACCCACCCGATCACCCTGACCGTCGTCGCCACGTCGGCGGAGGCCGAGAACACGAGCACAGCGGACAGCACGGCCAAGACGCTGACCATCAGCTTCACCAACACACCGCAGGGCAACGACAGCCTGGATGGCGGCGACGGCAACGACACCATTTTCGGCGGCGCCGGTAAGGATACACTGATCGGCGGTCTGGGCGACGACAGCCTGGATGGCGGAACCGGCGACGATCTGCTGGCGGGTGGCCCCGGCAACGACACCATCGACGGCGGCGATGGCAACGATACGGTGACCTACGCCTCCTCGACCGGTCCAGTGAATGCCAATCTGGCGACCGGTGTCGGCACCGGCGACGGCACCGACGTGCTTCGCAAGCTGGAGAACGTCACCGGCTCGGCTTTCGATGACGTGATCACCGGAAACAGCGTCGCCAACATCCTGATCGGCGGTGCTGGCAACGACACCATCACCGGCGGGGCAGGCGCCGACACCGTGCGGGGCGGGGCGGGCGACGATCTGTCGATTTTCACCGTGGGCACAGACGGCGGCACCTCGTCCAAGCCCGAACTTCAGGACGGCGATACCGGGATCGACACCTTCCGGGTGATGTTGACCACGGCTCAGCTGTCCAACGCCTCGATCCTGGCCGACCTGCGCACCCTGCGAGACCTGATCGAGACGGCCGCGGCAAGCCCGACGGCGGCGACCACCGACACCGACGTCACCAAGGCCGGCACCCTGTCCGCGCTCGGCATCAAGGTGGCGGATTTCGAGAGGCTGGAGCTTTATGTCGATGGCCAGCCGGTCAACGTCCGCACAGCGCTGAACTATGCCCCGTCCGCCACGACGGCCACCACCTCGACCAACGAGGACACCGCCGTCACCGGCACCCTGCGGGCGACCGACCAGGACACGGTCAATGGACGAACCGACGACACGCTGACCTACAAGGGGCCCGGCGACAACGGCCAGCCGGTGCGCCTGACGCACGGCACGCTGGTTGTGAATGCCGACGGCAGCTTCTCCTACACCCCGGACGCCGATTTCAGCGGGACGGAGACCTTCACCTTCACGGTGACGGACGCCTTCGGCGGCACGTCCACCGCCGTGCAGACGATCACTGTCGCCCCGGTCGCCGACCCGTTTCAGATCGCCACGCTCAACGCACGCGGCAACGAGGATGCCGCAGGCGGCATTGCGCTCGCCCCCACCATCACGCTGAGTGATGTCGATGCCGCCAGTCCTGAGACGGTGGAGAACATCACCCTGCTGATTCAGTCGTCCCAGCTGGACGCCGGTGGGGCCAAGCTCTATCTCGACGGCGTGCTTCTGACGCGCAGTGGTCCCACCGGCGGCAATTACAGCTGGACGATCCCGACCTCGGCATTGCAGGCCGATGGCACCACCGCCGGGGTCTGGACAATCCGGGGACTGAAGATCGTCACCGATCCCGATTCCGATGCCGATCTCGACTACACGCTGAAGGTCGGGACAATTGACGGCAGCGGTGCCACCGCAAGCCGCCGAGAGCAGACGGCGACCGGCACCATCACCGTGGACGCCGTCGCCGATGCTCCCACCGTCACGGCCGCCGCTGCTGCGACGGACGAAGACAGTTCGGTCCTCCTGACCATTGCGCCGGCCCTGACCGACATCGACGGGTCCGAGTCGATCAGCCTGATCACGATCAGCGGTGTGCCGGCTGGCGCGACGCTCAGCGTCGGCACGGTGGCGAGCACCCAGTCGGATGGCAGCACCACTTGGACGCTGACCCCGGCGCAGCTGGCGGGCCTCCGCCTGACTCCGCCGCGCGACTTCTCCGGCACCATCACGTTGGGCGTCGTTGCCACCTCCGCGGAGAGGGAGAACGGCTCCACCGCCAATTCGGCCAAGGCCGACCTGACGATCACCGTCACCGGCGTGGCCGACGCCCCCATCGTGACCCCGCAGCCCGCTTCGGGGGCCGAGGACAGCGCCATCGCGCTCGCCATCGACGCCCGGCTGTCCGACCTGACAGGGGAGTCGCTGGACCACATCACCATCACCGGCGTCCCGGAAGGGGCGAGACTGTCCGCCGGCATCCACAACGCCGACGGCAGCTGGACTCTGACACCGGCCCAGCTGAGCAACCTGACCTTCACGCCGCCGTCCAACTATTCCGGCACGGTGACGCTGACGATCACCGCCACCTCGGTGGAGGGCGCGACCAAAGCCACCTCGGCGCCGGTGTCCCTGGTGGTGACCGTCGCTGCGGTCGCCGATACGCCGGTTCTGACGGCTTCCGACGCGGTGGGGCGCGAGGATACCGCAATTCCGGTGTCGGTGGTCGCCGCCCTGACCGACCGCGACGGATCGGAGACGCTCAGCATCCTGGTCGAAGGTGTGCCGGCCGGCGCCACGCTGAACCATGGCCGTTACGACGCGGCGCTGGACAAATGGGTGCTGACCCAGGCCGACCTGGCCGGTCTGACCATCACCCCGCCGCCCAATTCCAACACCGGCTTCAACCTGATCTTCACCGCCCGGGCGACGGAGTCCTCCAACGGCAGTTTCGCCGATGCCGCCCAGGTGACCGTCCATGTCGAGGTGCAGGGCGTCGCCGACGCCGTGACGCCGAACGGCGCGCTCAGCGCCCGCGGCAACGAGGACACGGCGATCAATCTGCGCCTTGGCGATCTGGTGATGCTGGACAATGACGGATCGGAACGGCTGTCGCTGGTCATCAGCAACCTGCCAGCCGATTCCTGGCTGTCGCTGGCGGCGGGGCACGAGAGTGGGCTGGTATATCTCGGCAAC
This sequence comes from Azospirillum humicireducens, assembly GCF_001639105.2. Lineage (NCBI taxonomy): Bacteria > Pseudomonadati > Pseudomonadota > Alphaproteobacteria > Rhodospirillales > Azospirillaceae > Azospirillum > Azospirillum humicireducens. The sequence continues at coordinate 716,577 of NZ_CP028907.1, read as the reverse complement.
GGCCGCTGGTCGGTGGATGTCGCCTATCGCAACGAGCTGACCCTGACGACGAAGAAGGACTTCGCCGGCAGCGTCACGCTCAAGGTGGACGTCATCACCACCGACAGCAACGGCGCGCCGATCGTCACGGTGAACGGCGTCACCTCCGGCGGGGTGTTGAAGGACACCCGCGATCTGATCGTCACCGTCGATCCCAAGGCTGACGAGCCGAACGTCTCCATCGGCGCCAGCGCCCTGGAGGACGCCGTCGGCGGCATCCCGTTGACCATTTCGGCGCTCACCGCCGACATCGACCATTCGGAACAGATTTCCGCGATCGTCATTTCCGGCCTGCCGTCCTGGGCGACGCTGACCAGCACGGATGCGGGCGCGCTGACCGCCAATGCCGACGGCAGCTGGAGTGTGGACCCTGCCAAGCTCGGCAACCTGCGGCTGATCGTGCCGCAGCACCGTGCCGACGATTTCACCATCACCGTGACGGTGACGGTGGCCGACGGCACCGACAGCCTGACCAAGACCTACACCCCGACGGTCGTCATCACCGCCGTGGCCGACGCACCGGTGTCGCATGCGGCGGATGGGTCCATCGTGCCCTACCATGTTGATGACCAGTCGACGACCGGCGTGCCGGACGGGCTTGTGCTGAACCTGAACGCCTTCCTGCAGGACACGGACGGGTCTGAAAGGCTGGCGGTCAGCATCTCCGGCGTGCCGAAGGGAACGGTGCTGTCGCGCGGCATCGACAACGGCAACGGAACCTGGACGCTGACTGCGGACGATTATGCCGCGGCGCTGGCCGAAGGCGGTCTGAAGCTGACAGTCAAGGATGCCCATGCCGCCGGCATCTCCCACAGCATCGACTCCGCCTCCAACGTCGACACAGCCAGCATCACGTTGACAGTCAACCCCTACAGCATCGAAAGCGAAGGGGATCGCAATGCCACCGTGTCCGACAGCTTCGTGCTGAGCTGGACCACCTCGACCGGTTCCAACGGCGGTGGCTCGACTGATCCGGGCGGCTCGAACGGAGGCAACAATGGCGGCGGCACCAGTCCACCGCCCCCGCCCCCTCCTCCCCCTCCGCCGCCACCCCCTCCGCCGCCACCCCCTCCGCCGCCACCCCCTCCGCCGCCGCTTGACCCCAGCGTCGGCAGCGACCGGCCGGCGGCCGTGACCACCGCCGAGGATTCGGCGGTCGCCCTCGGTATCGAGGCCGGCCTGGCGAATTGGCAGAACGTGTCCACCGTCACCCTGTCGGGCATCCCGACCGGGGCCAGCCTGGCCAACACGGCCGGCGATACGCTGACCGTCACCGGCGGCTCGATCACGCTGACCAAGGCGCAGCTGGCCGGCCTGACGCTCACGCCGCCCCCGAACAGCGACGCCGATTTCAGGGTCACGCTCGATGTGGTTTCCGGCAGCAACAACGCCCACACCACGTTGACACAGGCCGTGACCGTCACCGCCGTCGCCGACAGCCCGCGGTTGACGGTGCAACCGGCCTCGGGCAGCGAGGATACGGCCATCGCGCTGAATATTTCCGCTGCGCTGGAGGACACTGACGGCTCGGAAATCCTGGCCAGCATCGTCATCGAAGGGGTGCCGGCGGGCGCCACGCTGTCGGCTGGATATCTGGACTCCACCACCGGGCGCTGGCTGCTGACCCCCGACCAGCTCGCAGGGCTGAAATTCACCCCGCCCCACGATGCCAGCGGCACCTACCAGCTGAGCGTGACCGCCGTCGTGCGGGAGACGAGCAACGCCGACCGGGCGACCACGACCAGGACCTTGACCGTCGATGTGGCGCCGGTCAGCGACGCTCCTTCGATTTCCGCCGGTTCGGTCACGGCGCAGGAGGATCACGCCGCCAGCCTGTCGATCTCCGCCGCGGTTACCGATCTGGTCGGTGGCGGCGAGGTGATCACCGCGCTGAGGGTGACGGTTCCGGCCGGCTTCACCCTGTCGGCGGGTACGTTGCTCGGCAATGGCGTCTACGACCTGTCCGGCCTGACCGTGGCGCAGCGTTCCGCCCTGTCACTGACGCCGCCCGCCAACTTCGCCGGCACGGTGACGCTGACCGTGGAGGCTGCCGCAAAGGACGGCACGGCGGCGGAGACCTGGTCGTCCAAATCCCTCAATGTCACGTACGCCGCCGTCGCCGACGCGCCGAACGTCACCGTACAGAACACGACGGGGGCGGAGGACACCGCCATTGCCCTGAACGTGTCGGCCAACCTCATGGATACCGACGGGTCGGAGACGATGGCGGTCATCCTGTCCGGCCTGCCGGACGGCGCGGTACTGAACAAGGGGTCCAACAACGGTGACGGGTCCTGGACGCTGAAGCCATCGGAACTGTCAGGCCTGACCGTCACGCCGCCGCGCAACTATTCCGGCGGCATGGACCTGACGCTGACCGCCACCAGTCTGGAAAGCTCCAACAAGAGCACCGCCACCACCACGGCCACCATTCATGTGGACGTCACGGCGGTGACCGATGCACCCACCGTCATCGTTGCCAACGCCTCCGGCAGCGAGGACACCGAAATCGCGCTGAACCTGACCGCGTCCCTGGTCGATACCGACGGGTCGGAGACGATGACCATCGTGCTGTCCGGTCTGCCCGCCGGCGCGATGCTGATCGATGCGAACGGCAACAGGCTGACGCCCATCGCCGGTGCGGTCGACCTGACCGCGGCCCAACTGAGCGGGCTGAAGCTGCTGCCGCCTCCCAACAGCGGCACCGACTTCAATCTGACCCTGACCGCGACGACGAAGGAACAGTCGACCGGCGTCACCGCCACCACCAGCCAGCTGTTCCGTGTCAGCGTCGATCCTGCCGCCGACCAGCCCGTCATCACCGCGGGTGCCTTGACCGGGACGGAGGACACCGTCCTGCCGCTGAACCTGTCGGTCGCATTGTCCGATACCGACGGGTCGGAGCGTCTGGGGCTGGTAACCATCACTGGCGTGCCTTCCGATGCACTGCTGTCGGCCGGCACCCGCAACGGCGACGGCAGCTGGACGCTGACGCCGGCACAGTTGACCGGCCTGTCGCTGACCCCGCCGGCCAACAGCGATGTGGATTTCACGCTGACCGTCACCGCCGTCAGCATCGAATCCAACGGGAGCACGGCGACCAGGGTGGCCACCGTGCCGATCACGCTGAACGCGGTGTCCGACACTCCGACCCTGACGGTCACCGCCGCCAGCGGGAATGAGGACTCGGCGATCGGGCTGACGATCAACCCGGCGCTGACCGACACCGACGGGTCGGAAGCGCTGACCATCACCATCAGCGGCATCCCCGGCGGCGCCACCCTGACCAACACCGCAGGCGATGTTCTGACCATCACCGGCGGCAGCATCACCTTGAACCCCGGCCAGCTTGCCGGGCTGGCGATCACCCCGCCGCCCAACAGGGACGACGATTTCACCCTGACCATCACCGCCACCGCCACCGACGGAACCGCCGCCCCGGTCGGCACCAGCGCGCAGCTGGCGGTGACCGTTGCACCGGTGACCGACACGCCGACCCTGGATGTCCTGCCGGCGACCGGGGACGAGGATACCCGGATCCCGCTGTCTATCAGCGCGCTGCTGGGCGACACCGACGGGTCGGAGACGCTGACCGTCACCATCAGCGGCATTCCCGGCGGAGCGACCCTGACCAACACCGCCGGCGACACGCTGACCGTCAGCGGCGGCAGCATCACGCTCAATCCGGGCCAGCTTGCCGGCCTGGCGATCAAGCCTCCGTTGAACGACGACGGAGACTTCACCCTGACCGTCAAGGCCATCGCCAAGGACGGCGTCGCCAACGCGGTCGAGGTGAGCAAGACGCTGTCCGTGACGGTCGCCCCGGTGTCGGACATGCCGACCCTGGCCGTGGCCGCAGCCTCCGGCAGCGAGGACGCTGCGATCCCGCTGACCATCAGCTCCGCCCTGACCGACGGTTCGGAGACGCTGACAATCACCATCAGCGGCATCCCCGCCGGTGCACAGCTGGCCAACACCGCAAATGGCGTGCTGACGGTCGTCAACGGCAGCGTCACCCTGAGCGCGGCGCAGCTCTCCGGTCTGACGATCAGGCCGCCGTCGAATGACGACGGCGACTTCACCCTGACCGTCACCGCCACCTCCACGGACGGCGGCGCCACGCCGGCCTCCATCGTGGCGCAACTGCCGGTCACGGTGGCCGCAGTCTCCGACGCGCCGACCCTGGCCCTCCTGCCCGCAACAGGGACGGAGGACGGGACGATTCCGTTGTCCATCACCACGGCGCTGACCGACCTCTCGGAGACGCTCACCGTCACCATCAAGGACATCCCGACCGGGGCCACCCTGTCCAACACAGCCGGCGACGCGCTGACTCCGTCCAACGGGTCGATCACGCTGACGCCGGACCAGCTGGCCGGGCTGGCGATCAAGCCCCCGCCCGACAGCGGCACCAGCTTCACCCTGTCCGTCACCGCCTCGTCGAAGGACGGCAGCGCTGCTGCGGCCACCACCTCCGGTACGCTGGCGGTGACGGTGACACCGGTGGCGGACACCCCCGACCTGACCGTGGTCTCGGCTGTCAACGGGCATGAGGATACGGCGATCGCGCTGACGATCACCGCCGCCTCCACCGACATCGACGGGTCGGAAACGGTTGGAGTGCGGATCACCGGAGTGCCCGATGGCGCCAGCCTGAACCACGGTACCCACAATGCCGACGGCAGCTGGACCCTCACCACCGCGCAACTGGCGGGCCTGACCTACACCCCGCCGACCGACGCCACCGGACCGGTCACACTGTCGGTCACGGCGACCGCACAGGATGGAGCGGACCGTGCGGCGGTGACGCGGAGCGTGACGGTGACGGTCGATCCGGTGAACGACAAGCCGACCCTGGCCGCCGGCCACGCCACCGCCGTCATCGCCGCCGACGCGACCGGCCATCCGTCGGTCGCCGCCGATGCGACGATCTCCGACGTGGACAGCAGTGTCATGTCCGGCATGACGATCCGCATCGCAGCCGGTTCGCAGACCGGCGACACGCTCAATCTCGCCGGCATGACGATCGACACCGATCCGGCCACCGGCCACAAGACCTTGTCCGGGACGGGAATCGAGGTCAGTTGGAACGATGCCACTCACCAGCTGTCGCTGGCCGGAAATGCCTCGACCGCCACCTACACCGACATCCTCCGCCACCTCGCCCTGACACCCGGCGGCACCGGCGCACGGACGCTGGAGGTGACGGTCAGCGATGATCAGGGGATGTCCAGCGACCCGGTGGCGCTCCAGGTTCTGGTTGCGGGCGATGCGACGATGACCGGGAGTGCAGGAGCCGACATCCTCTATGCCGGCAGCGCAACGACCAGCATGTCCGGCGGCGATGGCGACGACCTGTTCATCTTCGCGCCGCGAAACGGCGATCTGACGATCAACGGCGGCGTGGGCAACTGGACCGACGTCGTCGAGGTTGGAGCCTTCGTCAGCAATGTCAGCGGCAACTGGTTGCAGCAGCTCGATGCCCAAGGGATTGCCTACACCGTCGACCCCTCGGGTCATGCGCTGACCTTCAACACCGACACGACGGTCACGCTGGAGGACCAGAACCATCACCAGCTGGTTCTGCAGAACATCGAACGGCTGACATACTGATATGGCCTTGCGGTGGGGGCGGGCGCCTGGCGCGTCCGTCGCCGCCTCAGGCGACCGGCGGGCGCTCCACCCTGTCTTCCGCCCTATCCTCCACCTTCTCTTCCGTCACAGGCCCGGTCTGCATATGGGTGATGATGCGCTTCATCAGGCGGCCCAGCATCGCCCGTTCATCCTGTGCCAGTCCGGCAATGGGCGGACCCAGCGACTGGCGCAACGGATCGCGGTCCAGCAGCGCCCGCCCCTCGTCGGTCAGGTCGAACAGCCAGCCGCGCTTGAATCCCGGATGCGGCCGCCGGGCGAGTAGTCCCTTGTCCACCAGGGTGGAGACGGTGCGCGAGACCGGGGCGAGGTGGATCCGCTGGAAACGGGCCAGTGCCGTCAGGGTGCGTGCAGGTTCCGGCGAATCGTGGAAATAGCGCAGGGCCACCCACTGCGCCGGGAAAAGCCCGTCGGCGAAGCCGATGCCATAGACAAGCCTGCTGACCTGATCCAGCAGTGTAACCAGATCATCGTCCGCAGACCATCCATCGTCCTCCGGCGTTCCCAACACGCGTGTCTCCCGCTCCCAACTCCACGCCGAACCGACCGGCCGCAGTCTTCAACCGGGACTGTATCGAAGTCAACACGCCAGCGGAAGCGGCCGCGTTCGCGCAAGCGTGGTGAAACAGGACTAGAATTCGCGTTCATTATCCCCAAAGGAAATCCATGGCGCTCCGCCGGAAATATTTGGCGAAGCGCTGCGGCGCCCCCACGTCTGGTTCCGTCGGGAATGCCGGCGTCGGCAATATCGCCCGTTCAACCGATGGACCATACGGATATGACCAGTTTCCCCCACATGACCAATGCATTCCTGTTCGATCTTGACGGAACGCTGACCGATACCGTGTATCAGCATGTGCTGGCCTGGAAGGAGGCCCTCGACGAGGAAGGGATCGCGCTGTCGGTGTGGCGCATTCATCGCAAGATCGGCATGAGCGGCGGATTGTTCACCAATATGCTGCTGCGTGAAACCGGGCTGGCCATCGACCAGGATCTTCTCGACCGGTTGCGCCGCCGCCATGCGGACGCATACAAGAGGCTGGCCGCCGGAGTCGTTCCGCTTCCCGGCGCGCGGGACCTGTTGGATGCATTGACCGGGATGGGCATCCCCTGGGCCATTGCCACCAGCGGACGGATGGAAACCGCGAGGCCGGCGCTGGAGAAGCTGGGGGTCGATCCCGGCCGGGCTGCGGTCGTGACCCGTGACGAGGTCCAATATGCCAAGCCGGACCCTGACCTGTTCCTGGCTGCCGCGGCCCGCATCGGCGTGGACATCGCGAGCGCCTTCGTGGTCGGTGACAGCATTTGGGACATGATCGCTGCGAAGAGGGCCCGCGCTCTTGGCATCGGCCTGTTGTCGGGCGGTTACGGGCGCGAGGAACTGGAGCGTTCCGGTGCCCTGCGCGTCTACGAGGATCCGGCCGACATGCTGACGCATCTCGACGAGGTCGGCGGCCGCCGCTGAGGGGCGGCGGCCGGGGTGTTGCCGGTAGGCTGGCCGTCGGCTCCATCCCCTTCGGCCGGCTGGTCGCGCTCGTCCGGCAGCTCCCGCCCATAGCGTGCCGGCAGAGCGGAGCGACCGATGTCAGGCTGCCTTCACGTCGCTCAGGAAGCGGCCGACCTCTCCGCGCAGCTGCTCGGCCTCCCGAGCCAGATCCCTGGCGGCGGCAAGCACCTGGCTGGCGGCGCTGCTGGTGCTGGTGGCGGCGCCGCGGATGCCGTCGACGTTCCGCTGCACTTCCTTGGTGGCATCGGCGACCTGGCTGACATTCCGCCCGATCTCCTGGGTGGCGGCGCTCTGCTGTTCGACTGCGCTGGCGACCGACACCGCCATCTGGTCGATGTCCGCCACCACGCCGATGATCTCGGAGATCGAAGCCGCCGTTTCCGTTGCGACCTTCTGAACCGATGCGATCTGGCTGCCGATCTCNGCGGGCGGCTTCGATGGTGGCGTTCAGCGCCAACAGGTTCGTCTGGCCGGCAATGCCGCTGATCAGGGCAACCACTTCGCCGATGCGACGGCCGGCGGCGTCCAGGCCGGCGACCAGTTCGCTGGCGCGCTGGGAGCGTTGTGTCGCGTCGCGGGCGATCCCGCGGGAATGGGCGGTCTGGCGACTGATCTCCTGGATCGATGCCGCCAATTCTTCGGAAGCCGACGCGACCGTCTGGACGCTGGTCGCCGCTTCGCCCGATGCATTCGCGGCCGAGGTGGACTGGCTGTCCGTCTGGGCGCTGATCGCCGACAGGGACTGTGCCGTCGCCTCCAGTTCGGTTGCGGCGGACGCCAGCATGTCCAGCATGCGGCGGGCGTCGAGGTCGAAGCGGTCGGTGAGGGTGGCGATGCTTCGCGCGCGGTCGAGCTGGACCTGTGCTTCGGCCTTCTGCTTCTCCTCCAGCTCGTGGTTGCGGATCATGTTCTGCTTGAAGATTTCGGTGGTTCGGGCGATGTCGCCGACCTCATCCCCCCGCCGGGTTCCGAAGACCTCGGTGGTCAGGTCGCCATCGGCGAGCTGGCGCAGGGATCCCACGATGTGCCGGATGGGGTCGACGATGGCCTTGCGCGAAACGAACTGTGCGGCGGCAAATCCCACCAGAATGCCCCCAACCGCCACAATCCCCATGATCCAGAGCGTGCGGTAGAAGATGTCCGTGGCCTCGTTGGCGAGATGTTCCGCCTTCATGAGATTCAGATCGGCGAATTGGCGGATGGCGCCTTCCAGCTTCGCGGCGGCCTCACGGCTGGTTTGCCCTTCATGGTTCAGCCGCTTCTGAGCCTCCGAGATTTCGACGGTGCCGGCGATTTCTTCCGCCACCTTCAGCGTCGCATCCAACTCCCTGAGATAGGTTTTCCCGAGGTTCTGAATCCTCTCCACATGCTCTTTGTTTTCTTTGTTGGAAGACTTGAGAAGTTGTTCGATCCGCTCAATGAAAACGGCACGATAATCCTCTATGGCCTTTTTTGCCTCGAGCAGGTTTTCTTTGCTTGGGTTTGCAGCAATCATGTATTCAGCACGGTTGAGGGAGAGAAGGTTCACCCTAAGCCTAACACTAAGAGTGCTTTCGAGCCCAGATGCCGCGATGTCGTCCGTAGATTTGTTTAGTTTGCTCAGGCTGTTGCCCGAGATAATTGAAATTATCACTGAGACTGCGATAAGTATAGAGCTTATAATGGTAATTTTTGTCGTTATGGAAGCGTTTTCCATTGAAACATCTCCTTTCGGGAATTAATTCAAATTCATCCGTTTGCCCTTTGTGGGGCTGGGCAATCGTCGCGTGATATATCAATCATCATATCCGGCATGTCGAATACCAATTTGCATCGGTTTGTAACAAAAGAATCGAGAAGATTAAAATAATAATAATGAAGACTCATGGATTAATAAGAGAAAGATCAAAGTTCAATTCAAAATTGTTTATGGTGACATCGGGCGATTATTAAAAACTATTTATCATTAATAAATTCAAGAGTTAAAGAAGCCATATGTATATAATGGAATTTAATAAATTTTTTGATGTGTGATTTTCCGCATATGCGCCGCGATGAATGGTTGTGTATTGAACCATTGGATGATTTAAATCACACTTTTGGATGAAAAGGGGGGGGCTTGCGGTGACATAATCTGTTGCTGCCGGCAAGGGCGTCAAAATTTGGTTGATAGAGAACAATTTATAGCTGCATATTTTTCTGATAAAATGCTCGTTTTAATTTTGTTTGAGCGCGGCTGACGCAGCAAAGAAAACGGAAAAAGATGGATCGCAAAACCTTAAATGGGCGGAGAACCGCTTCATCTCGCTCCTGATGGCCGAAACAGGATAGCCACCGGCTTCCGGACAAAAAAAAGCCGCCGGGGAAACCGGCGGCTCTGAAGTCCGAGAGGAACGTCCAACAAGTTGTGCCGCGATCAGACCACGGCGCATCCAGCGGTACAGCGACTAATATATTAATATCTCATGCGCTTGGCAAGCGGCTTCGATGGTTCGGCCGGTTTTTTCATCCGGCGGGCGTTCCGGCCTGTGCGCAAAGCAAAGGCGTTCCCCGGCGATGGAGCCGGAGAACGCCTTGGGAAAGGGGGTGCCGGATGTTCAGTCGGCGGCGCCGGTGGCGGCTTGCGGGACCGATGGGGCAGCCGTCTTGCCGCGCTCCCCCAGCACCAGGGCGATGATGACGAAGGCGGTCAGGTCGAACACGGTCAGGCAGGCGAACAGCGGCTCATACCCGATGGTGGTGGCGAGCTGGCCGATGATCAGCGAGAAGATCATGCCGCCCATGTAGCCGGCCATGCCGCCAAAGCCGGTCGCCGTGGCGACGTCCTGCTTCTCGAAGGTGTCCGTGACCAGGGCGTAGAGCAGGCTCGACAGCATCTGGTGGGCGAAGGCACCCAGCGAGAACAGGAAGATGGCGGTGATCGGGCTGGCGGAGAAGCTGATCAGGGCCGGGCCGACCATGCACAGCGCTCCGATTCCGACGCCGGCGATGCGGGAGTTGACCAGCGACATCCTGAAGCGTTTCACGAAGAAGGGCGACAGGTAGCCGCTGAGGATGCAACCGAGATCGCCGAACAGGAAGGGCAGCCAGGCGAACAGGGCGAATTGCTTGATGTCCATGCCCCGCGTGGTGACCATGTACAGCGGGATCCAGAAGCTGAAGGTCTGCCATGCCGGTTCGGTCAGGAAACGGGCGGCGGCGATGCTCCAGAACTTGCCTTTGCCAAGCACGCGCTTCACCGAGGGCTTCGGCAGTTCGACATGCTCCTGGCCTTCAAGGATGTAGGCGTGCTCCTCATTGGTCAGGCGCGGGTGGTTCTCCGGGTTGCGGTAGAGCATGAACCACAAGGCCGACATGCCGATGCCGAGCAGACCGGTGACGAGGAAGGCTTCCTGCCAGCCATAGGTCAGCGACAGCCAGATGACGAAGGGCGGGGCGACCATCGCGCCGATCGAGCTGCCGGTGTTGAACCAGCCCGTGGCGATCGAGCGTTCCTTGGCCGGGAACCACAGGGTGGAGGTCTTCACGCCCGATGGCATGGCCGCCGCCTCGCTGATGCCGAGCAGGCCGCGGAAGAAGGCCATCGACTGCCAGCCGCCGGCCAGCGCATGCATGGCGGCCGCGGTGCCCCAGACGAAGGCGAACATGGCGTAGCCGAGCTTCAGGCCGATCAGATCGGTGATGTAGCCGGCGATCGGCTGCATCAGGCTGTAGCAGAGCTGGAAGGCGCTGACGATGAAGGAATACTGCTCGGTCGTGAAATTGAGTTGCTCCTTGAGCGTCGGCGCCAGGATGCCCAGCGTGTTGCGGTCGATGTAGTTGACCACGGTGCCGAGCATCATCAGGGCAAGGATTTGCCACCGCAAACCACGGATCGTCTTCATTCTTTCCTCACATGCCTGCTTCGGCAGGCGCCGGTGCGCACGTACAGTCCCTGGACGGCTTTCCTTGGCCGGGATGCCTTGCCAACGGGTGTTCGGTGCCGGGCGACGGGTACGCTTCCGCTTCCGCTTCCGCTTCATTTCAAGGAGGGCGGGAGCCGCGTTGAAAGAGTTATATTAATATATCAGTGAAGGCATCAAGTGGTTTTCCCGGACTGCCTGCAGCCTCAGCGAAAATGTCGCAGGCCAATGCTGCGGTGCACGATTTCTTCGCAATTGCAGCGTAGTGGGGGCCGGTGCCGACGGTCGTTTCTTTGCTGCGATGCAACCTTTTCAATGGTTGAGAAATTTGTCTTTCTATTCGGATTACTGAAGAGGAGCGGTCGATTTTCCGCATCCGCATGTAGGAGGCCATGGCAGCCAGCGGAGATAAATGATCTGGATCAGTGGGCTGAGCTCGCTTGACGTCCGCGCGGGGTGCCGGCTATGGGGGCCCGCACCGGAGATTTCCCATGGAACGCCTGCACGGCGGCGTATGCTGCGGTGAGACAAATTGAGACCTTCCTTGCAAAAGTAATATATCAGACTGTTGTGCGGCGCAGAGCGGTGGCGGGCGGAAAATCCGCGTCGGACTGACACGCGTCATTGCGTCGATCCTTCGGGCAGCAGACCCTTTCCCCTGGTCGACCGCCGTTTCCTGCAGCGTTTTCCGCCGGCTTCCGCCATTGCCGGCCCTGCCCATCGAAGACGCCTTACGGAGATCACCGTCGCCACGCAGAAGGACCTTTTCCGGCATGACCCAGACCTCGACACCGACCCCATCCACCCAGGCCGTACCGCGTTCAGCTCCGCCTTCCGCCCGCATCATGGACGGCAACGAGGCGGCTGCATCGGTGGCCTACCGCACCAGCGACGTGATTGCGATCTATCCCATCACGCCATCCTCGCCGATGGGGGAGTTCGCCGACGAATGGTCGGCGGCGCGCCGTCCCAACCTGTGGGGAAGCGTTCCCGTCGTGGTGGAGATGCAGTCGGAGGGTGGGGCCGCCGGCGCCATCCATGGCGCGTTGCAGGCCGGCACCCTGGCGACGACCTTCACCGCATCGCAGGGCCTGTTGCTGATGATCCCCAACATGTACAAGATCGCCGGGGAACTGACGCCCTTCTGCATGCATGTGGCGGCCCGCACGCTGGCGACGCACGCGCTGTCGATCTTCGGCGACCATTCCGATGTGATGGCCTGCCGCCAGACCGGCTTCGCCATTCTGGCCTCCGCCAACGTGCAGGAGGCGCACGACATGGCGCTGGTCGCCCATGCCGCGACCTTGCGGGCGCGGGTGCCGTTCCTGCATTTCTTCGACGGTTTCCGCACCTCGCATGAATTCAACCGCGTCGAGACCATGTCCGACGAGGATCTGCGCGCGCTGATCGACGACGCCTGCGTCGATGCCCACCGCCGCCGCGGCCTGACGCCGGACCATCCCGTCGTCCGCGGCACCGCGCAGAATCCGGACGTCTTCTTCCAGGCCCGCGAGGCCGTGAACCCCTATTACGACGCCTGCCCGGCCATCGTGCAGGAGATGATGGACCAGCTGGCCGCGCGCACCGGCCGCGCCTATCGCCTGTTCGACTATGCCGGCCATCCGCAGGCGGAGCGGGTGGTGGTGGTCATGGGCTCCGGTGCCGAGACCTGCGCCGGTGCGGCCGGGCGGCTCGTGGAGGAGGGAGAGCGGGTCGGTTGCCTGACCGTTCGCCTGTTCCGCCCCTTCGCCATCGCCGATTTCGTTTCGGCCCTGCCGCCCACCGTTCGGCGCATCGCCGTGCTCGACCGCACCAAGGAACCGGGGGCCGTCGCCGACCCGCTCTATCTCGACGTGGTCGCGGCTTTGGCGGAAGCCCGCGCCGCCGCCCCCGAGCTTGCCGAGCCGATGGTGATCGCCGGCCGCTACGGCCTGTCGTCGAAGGAGTTCACCCCGGCGATGGCGAAAGCCGTGTTCGACGAGCTGAAGCGCGAGCGTCCGAAGCGCCGTTTCACCGTCGGCATCACCGACGATATCACCCACCACTCGATCCCCTGGGATCCGGCCTGGGGCATACAGGAGCCGGGCGTTTCCCGCGCGGTCTTCTTCGGGCTCGGCGCCGACGGCACGGTGGGGGCCAACAAGAATTCGATCAAGATCATCCAGGCGCACAGCGGAAATCATGCCCAGGCCTATTTCGTCTATGACAGCCGGAAATCCGGTTCCACCACCGTGTCGCACCTGCGCTTCGCGAGGGAGCCGATCCATGCGCCTTACCTGATCGGTCAGGCCGAGTTCGTCGCCTGCCATCATCTGCCGCTGATGGAGCGGGTGGAGGTGGTGGAGATGGCAGCCCCCGGCGCCACCGTCCTGCTGAACGCCCCCGGCACGCCGCAACAGGTGTGGGACGTCCTGCCGGCGGAAGTGCAGCGCATCTGCATCGAGCGTAAACTTTCGCTCCATGCCATCGACGCCGGCGCCGTGGCGCGCGAGGTCGGGCTCGGACGTCGCGTCAACACCATCATGCAGACCTGCTTCTTCGCCCTGTCCGGCGTGATGCCGGTCGAGGACGCGATCGCCGACATCAAGGCGGCCATCGTCAAGACCTACTCCCGCCGCGGCGAGGAGGTGGTGAAGCGCAACATCGCCGCCGTCGATCAGGCGCTCGCCCATCTCCGCGCCGTGCCGGTGCCGGACCATGTCACCGCCGACCACGACCGCCCGGCCCCGGTGCCGGAGACGGCGCCCGACTTCGTCAAGCGCGTCACCGCGATGATGATCGCCGGCCATGGCGACCGGCTGCCCGTCTCTGCGTTCCCGGTGGACGGCACCTGGCCGACCGGCACCTCCAAGTATGAACGCCGCAGCATCGCGGCGGAGGCGCCGGGCTGGAACGCCGACCTCTGCATCGAATGCAACAAATGCGTGCTGGTCTGCCCGCATGCGGCCATCCGTGCGACGGTGGTGCCGGAGTCGGCTCTGGTGGATGCGCCGGCCGGCTTCGAGACCATCCCCTACAAGGGCCGCGAGTTCCCCGGCGGGCGCTATCGCCTGCAGGCATCGCCGGCCGACTGCACCGGCTGCACGCTCTGCGTCGCCGCCTGTCCCGCACAGGACAAGGGAGGCTCCGGCCGCAAGGCGCTGGAGATGCGTCCGATCCAGGCGCTGACCGGCGAGCAGGAGGCCTTCGACTTCTTCCGCAGCCTGCCGGCCATCGCGCGCGAATCGGTGCCGGCAACCGTCAAGCACACCCAACTGCTGGAACCGCTGTTCGAATTCTCCGGCGCCTGCGCCGGCTGTGGCGAGACGCCCTACATCAAGATGCTGACCCAGCTGTTCGGCGACCGCATGGTGATGGCGAACGCCACCGGCTGCTCGTCGATCTATGGCGGCAACCTGCCGACCACGCCCTACACCACCGACGCCAGCGGCCACGGCCCGGCCTGGGCCAACTCGCTGTTCGAGGACAATGCGGAATTCGGGCTCGGCATGCGCGTTGCCATCGACCAGATGGCCGAACAGGCTCGCGACACGCTGGCGCTACTGTCCGCACAGCTGGAACCCGGTCTGGTGACGGAGCTGCTGCAGGCCGAACAGACCGACCCGGCCGGCATCGCCGCCCAGCGTGGCCGCGTCGCCGCCCTGATGGGGCAGCTTGCCGCGGTGAAGGACCCGCTGGCCCGCCGGCTGGAACAGTTGGCCGACTATCTGGTCCGCAAATCGGTGTGGATCGTCGGCGGCGACGGCTGGGCCTATGACATTGGCTATGGCGGGCTCGACCATGCGCTGGCGTCCGGGCGCGACGTCAACATCCTGGTGATGGACACGGAGGTCTATTCCAACACCGGCGGCCAGCAGTCGAAGGCGACGCCGATCGGCGCCTCCGCCAAGTTCGCCACCGCCGGCCGGTCCGCCGCCAAGAAGGATTTGGGCCTGATGGCCATGGCCTACGACCATGTCTATGTCGCCCGCACCGCCTTCGGCGCCCGTGACAGCCACACGCTGAACGCCCTGATGGAGGCGGAGGCCTACCGCGGTCCGTCGCTGGTGCTGGCTTACAGCCATTGCGTGGCCCATGGGTTCGAGCTGTCGCACGGGCTGGAGCACCAGAAGCTGGCGGTGGACAGCGGCCACTGGTCGCTCTACCGCCGCGACCCGCGCCGGCTCGCCGACGGCAAGACCGCTCTGCAGTTGGACAGCGGCGCCCCCTCCGCCGGACTTGCGGCGTTCATGGCCGGCGAGTCGCGCTTCAGCGCGGTCGAGCGCAGCAACCCCGAACGCTACCACGCCCTGCTGGACGAGGCCGAAGCGGAGATCCGCCGCAAGCGCCATCTGTTCGAGNCCGCCCAGCGGGGGAGGGTTGGGGTGGGGGCATTCGAAGCCGACACCCCAGCCACATTGCCGCACCCTTTTCCCCTTGCGCCCAATATTAATATATTAATATATTTTCCCATCGCCCGTGCCTGTTCCGATGGCGCCGGCCCTGCCTTTCTGCTCCTGTAAGGATGCCCAGTCATGCGTTCCCTGACCCGTGACCAGCTTGCCGGTGGCGCGTTCGACGTTGCCCATACCGCCGGTGCGCCGACCCTGCCCGTGACCATCCTCCAGGTGGGCGACGGCAATTTCCTGCGCGGTTTCGTCGATTGGATGGTCGATGTCGCCAACGGCCAGGGACTGACCAAAGCCGGTGTCGCCATCGCCCAGCCGCTGGATCAGGGCATCGCCGAGCTTCTGAAGGCGCAGGACACCCTTTACACCGTCCTGCTGCGTGGCATCGAAGGCGGGTGCGAGGTCGAATCGCGCCGTGTCGTCTCCTGTGTGTCCGAGGCGCTGAACCCCTATGCCGACTGGGCGCGGATGGTGGAGCTGGTCTGCTCGCCGGACCTGCGCTTCTTCGTTTCCAACACCACCGAGGCCGGAATCGCCGACCGCGAGGAACCCTACACCCCAGGCACCTGCCAGGACGGCTTCCCGGCCAAGGTCGCGGCCCTGCTGCATGCCCGCTACAAGGCGCTGGGCGGCAGTGCCGACAGCGGCGTCGTCTTCCTGCCCTGCGAGCTGATCGAGGCCAACGGCGCCAACCTGAAGCGGATCGTGCTGGCCCATGCCAAGCGCTGGGGCCTGGAGGCGGGCTTCGCCGACTGGGTGGAGACGCACAACCACTTCCTGAACACCCTGGTCGACCGCATCGTCCCCGGCTATCCGAAGGACGAGGCCGCGGCGCTCAGCGCCAAGTGGGGCTATGAGGACCGGCTGGCCGTTGCCGCCGAACCCTTCCATGTCTGGGTGATCGAAGGGCCGGCCCATCTGGCCGAGGAACTGCCGCTGCACAAGGCCGGCCTGAACGTGGTCTGGACCGACGACCTGCAGCCCTACCGCACCCGCAAGGTCCGCATCCTGAACGGCGCCCACACCGCCAGCGCGCTGGCCGCCTATTGCGCCGGGCTCGATACCGTCAAGTCGATGATGGACGACCCGACCGTGTCGGCTTATCTGAACAAAGTGATGTTCGAGGAGATCGTCCCCTACGTGCCGCTGCCGGAGGCGGAGCGACAGGACTACGCCCGCACCATCATGGAGCGCTTCGGCAACCCCTATATCCGGCACGAGCTGATCTCGATCACGCTCAACTCGGTGTCGAAGTGGCAGGTCCGCGTGCTGCCCAGCCTGAAGGACGCCGTGGCCCGCAACGGGCAGGCTCCAGCCGGACTGTCCTTCTCGCTGGCGGCGCTGCTGCGATTCTACCGTGGCAAGCTGGTCGATGGCGCCTATACCGGCGAGCGCGAGGCGGGATCCTACCCGATCAGCGACAATGCCGGGGTGATCGCCGCCATGAGCGCCGCCTGGACGGCAAATGCCGGCGATTTGCGGGCGCTGGTGGCTGCGGTCCTTGCGGACGCCCGGCTGTGGAAGGACGATCTGACCGCCATCCCCGGCCTTGCCGCCCGCGTCGCCGACAGCCTTGCCGCCATCGAGGAAAAGGGCATGAAGGCGGCCATGGCCGATCTCGCTGGGGCGGAGCTTGTCGCCGGCTGAACCGGCTTGCATGACAGAAGCGCGGGGCGTGTCCGCAAGGGGGCGCTCCGCAAGGCACGGCATCGATGACACCGACATTGACCCTTCGCATCGCCGAGTTGGAGCTCGACGCGGCGGTGCTTCGCCATCGCCTGTTGCATATCCCCCTGGCTCTGCAGGAAGATTGCGGCCTGTGGGCGAGCCACAGGACGATCGGACGGCAGGCGCTGACCCTGTTCCGGGCCGTCCGGCAGGAAACCCGCGACAGTGGCGACGAGACCGAATGCGATCAGGCGCTCAGCCGGATCGAAGCGGCCTATCAGCTCGTCCATGACGCGATCCGATCCCTGTCCGTGCTGGCTCTCGCAGACCTGCCGACCCGCCACTGACGGGCAGCGATTTACGACGCGTGAGGAAGACCGACGATGCAGACGACCGAAACGAGGAAGCGGACACGCCGCGGCACCCAACGGGTGACCATGACCGACGTGGCGAACGCCGCCGATGTGTCGCCCAGCACCGTGTCGCTCTATCTCCGCCGTCCGGGGGCGGTGTCCCGCCACCTTGCCGAGCGGATTGCCCGTGTCATCGACGAGATGGGCTATGTGCCCAATCTGGTGGCCGGCAGCCTCGCTGCGGCGCGCAGCCGCACCGTCGGCGTCATCCTGCCCTCCATCCTGAATTCCTTCTTCGCCGAGACCTACAACACGCTTCAGGGCATGTTCCAGGCGGCGCACTACCAGACCCTGCTGGGCGTCAGCGAGTTCAGCCCGGAGGAGGAGGAAAGCCTGATCAGGGCCTTCCTCGCCTGGTCGCCGGCGGCGATGGTGGTGACCGGCTTCCACCACACAGAACGGACCCGCGCCATGCTGGCCTCCTGCGGCGTGCCGGTGGTCGAGATGTGGGACATGCCGTCCCATCCGGGCGAGGCGGTCGGCATCAGCGTCGGCTTCTCGCATTTCGAGGTCGGCCGCATGCAGACCAGCCATCTCTATGACCAGGGCAGCCGCAAGGTCGCCTATATCGGTGCCGCCGCCCATCAGGACCTGCGCGTGCGCAGCCGCACCGACGGCTATGAGGCGGAGGTTCTGCGGCGTGGCCTGCACGATCCCATCGACTTCACCGTGCCCGACGCCGCCACGACGGAGGTCGGCCGCTGGCTGATCGATGAGATCCTGACGCGTCACCCCGACATCGACGGTGTGGTCTGCTCCAACGACGCGCTGGCGCTGGGCGTTCTGTTCGAGGTGACCCGTCGCGACTTGCGCGTGCCGGACGATCTGGCGGTGGTCGGCTTCGGCGATCTGCCCTTCAGCAATTCCTGCCCGCCGCCGCTGACGACCGTCCGCCCGCCCCAGCGCGAGATCGGCCGCCTCAGCGCGACGCAGATTCTCGCGGCATTGGATGGTGCCCGCATCGCGCCCCAGCACCACAACCTCGACTGTGAGTTGGTGATCCGCGGCAGCACCCGGCCGGTTGGGAAGAGGTAGGAAGCGGGGCCTCCCCAGAAGAGGATGATGGGACATTTCATCAACTTTGAGCGTGCGTGGTTGACGCCTTTTGTTATCATTAGGATAATTTGAGGCATCAAGCACAACCAGGAACGCAGGGTGGACTGGCTCATGGCGCTCGGACTGCACTCATCACGCCGCAACTTCCTTGTCGGCGCCGGCCGTTTCGCGGGGGCCGCCGCTGCGGTGCGATTGATGCCGGGATCCGCCTTCGCCGCGGAGCCAGGTGGGGCGTACTGTCCGCCGCCATCGGCCTGGTCCGATCTGGCGAAGGCGGTGAAGGGCGGGGTGCTGCGGCCGGAAGATCCGTTCTTCGCCGATGTTTGCCGGCCCAACAACCTGCGCTACGGCGCCACCCTGCCGGCGGGCATCGCCCGCTGCGCAAGCGCCGCGGATGTCCAGGCCTGCATCCAATGGGTGAAGCAGCAGGCCATGCCCTTCGCCGTGCGTTCCGGCGGCCACAGCTACGCCGGCTTCTCCACCACGCCCGGCCTGCTGATCGACATGACCAGGATGGCCGGAGCGGAACTGCTGCCGGGCAAGGACGGGCTGGTCAAGGTCCTGGGCGGCACGCTCAACTCCGCCGTCTACAAGCAGATGGAACGGCTGGGCCGCACCATCACCCATGGGCGCTGCGATTCGGTCGGCGCCGCCGGTTTCCTGCTGGGAGGCGGCATCGGCTTCAACATGCGCAAGTACGGCATGGCGTCCGACCTGCTGCACGCGACCGAACTGGTGACCGCCGACGGCAGCCACGTCAAGGCCGATGCCGATACCCACTCCGCCCTCTATTGGGCATGCCGCGGCGGTGGCGGCGGCAATTTCGGCATCAACACCTCCTTCACCCTGGAAACCCGACCGGCGGAGGCGGTGACGGTCTTCAACCTGACCTGGACCGACAAACTGCCGACGGTGCTGAAACTTCTGCTCACCGAACTGGCGGCCGCGCCCGACGATTTCGGCAGCAAGATCAACGTCACCATTCCCAGCCGGCAGGAACAGTGCGACAAGGTGCCGGTCAGCGTCTCCATCCTCGGTCAACTCCACAGATCGAATGCGACGCTGAAAGAGATCTTCAAATCCACCTGGGAGTGGATCGACTGGAGCAAGTCGCAGGTAAAGGAAAACATACCGTACTGGGAGGGCCAGGATTTCCTGACCGAGACGACCTTCCCCTATTACTATCAGGAGAAATCGAGCTACATGAGGGCGGCGGATATCGGCGATGAGGCCATCGCCGCGATGTTCGACTGGGCGGCAAAGATGCCCGCCACCTCGATGCCGGTGGCCTTCAAGTTCTTCCAGGTCGGCGGCGCCATCAACCGGGTCGGCCCGACCGAGACCGCCTATGTCCACCGCGGCTATGACTGGCTGTTCTCGGTCGAGGCCAACTGGTGGCGGCCGACGGATTCGGCCCTGCTGATCGAGCAGGCGCTGGAGTGGCAGCAGCGCTTCTACGACGACGTGAACCGGCGGACCAGGGCGCAGGGGGCGTTCCAGAATTTCCCCGACCCGTCGCTGGCCGATTGGCAGCGCGCCTATTACGGCGAGAATCTGGCGAAGCTGGCGGAGGTGAAGAAGGCGGTCGATCCGGCGATGCTCTTCACCTTCGCGCAGGCGATCCGCCCGGCCTGAGGCCCGGCGGCCGCGGCATCCGGCACGGATACCGGCGGCCATCATCGATGAGCGCCGGTATCTGCAGGTTTGCCCGGATCGGACCACGAACGGTCCGGCCCGGACAACCCCGATGGCCCTATGATTTCGCGGGAGTGCCGAGCCCGCCGATGTGTGGGCGGGGATCGGAACTCCCGGTCAGCGAGGCGGCTGGACGGCCAGCGGATCGACATAGGTCGGCAGCGTCAGCCGGTAGACCAGCAGCATGGTGTCGACATCGGCCCCGGCATCATAAGGGGCGTCGGCTTGATAGCCGTTGCGGGTCAGGAAGTCGTTGTCGTTGCCGACGAAAAGGAAGAAATCGTTGGGCCGGTCGGCGTCGAGCGCCGGAAGCAGCCCAATCGCCTCCCATTTTTCCGACAGCAGGTTGGAATCCTGGGCGCCGCCATTGTGCAGCCCGAACTTCGCCAACTGGCCGTTGTCGTTGAGGCTCAGGAACTGGGTGTAGGACGCGGGCGTCACCGACGCCGCGAGATTGCCGCCGGGGGCGACCGGGGTGGTGTCCTCGTAGACAGTACCGACCAGATTTGTGGCGTTCGACACATCGACGATGTCGATGCTGCGGTAGAGCGAGTCCGTGCCGTCCATCCCCTGGCCGTTGTTGCTGTCGCGCGACAGGACGAGGAACTGCTTGTCGGTTAGCGCCAGCATCTCGCTCTGCGCCGCCACCAGCGTCTTGTTTCCCGACTGGAAGGTGGGGAGTTGCACGACGTAATGGCCGATCGGCGTCGGGCTGTCCGGGTTGCGGGACACATCGTAGATCAGCAGACGGGTGTTGCGCCGGGTGGCGCCGCCGCCGCCGGTGCCGCCGTCCTGGCGGGTGGCGCTCTGCAGCAGGGCGGCCAGCTTGGTCTTGTCCGGCGTCAGCGACAGGCCTTCCAGCCCCTGGTTGTTCTGCCGTCCGCTGGCCGGGTTGGCCGGGGACGGCGCCGGCTGGCCGGCGGCCGGGTTGTTGGAGGAGAAATCGAGCCCGCCGTTGCGCACCGGCAGCAGGGCCGCCGGCGGCTGCACCGCCGAGATCATCCGGCCGGTTGCGGAGAAATGGTAGATGTAGGGGCCGTATTCGTCGCTGATGTAGAAGCTGCCGTCGGCCAGCCGGGCGATGCCCTCGGTATCGAGGCTGATCTTGCCGTTGTAAGCCTGCGGCAGGGGCGGCAGGCCGTTGGACGCTGCCCGTACGCCGCTGCCTGGCAGCGGATCCAGTCCGGTGGTGACGGCACCGTCTGCGTCCGTCAGCAGGGTGGTATCGATCAGGTTCATCGTGATCTGCGACTGCTGCCCGGCGCCGGCGGCCAGTGCGGCACTGCCGTAATAGGGCGTCAGCGTCAGGGCCAGCGTGTTCAGGCGGGGCCGGTAGTCGGTCGTGCCGGTGACGTTGTAGCCGCGGTCGGGCAGGGCGAACATGATGCCGCTGTAACTGTTGCCGCTGCGCCGCCAGGACTTCGCGTCGAAGGTCAGTCCCGACATCGAGCCGAGCGTCTCGCCATACTTGTCGCGGGCGCTGGCGCTGATCCGGCCGACGCCGACAAGACCCTGGTTGATGAAGCTGGAGCCGGCTACGGTCGCGCTGTCCACGGTCTGGGCGGAGGCGACACCCACCGCAACCCCGCAGGTGGACAGAAGCAGAGTGGCAAGACCGGTTGCGGACAGCAGAATCGTCCGCAACTTGCCTGCGCAGTGCGTCTTGGACATTGAAAAGCCCCCAAAGCGAATCCCAGAGGGGTTATTAGTCGCGGGCGGGTGACGGCATCGTGTCGCCTTGGTGACGGGTCGATGACGTTTGTCGGAGGGCCTGTTGTCAGAGGGGTTTGTTGGCGGCGGGGCTCAGTCGGCCCGCAGCCCTTTGGCCTGGAACTGCCCGCGCACCCGCTCCACCAGGTCACGAGACGGCGGTTCGGTGTCGGTCAGCATGTATTTGCGGCCGAGCGACTTCCATTTGTGTTCGCCCATCTTGTGGAAGGGCAGCACATCGACGCGGTCGACGACGCCGAGGCCGGCGACGAACTCCGCCAGCCCGTCGATCTCGGCGGCGTCGTCGGTCAGGTTGGGGACCAGCACATAGCGCAGCCAGATGCGCTTGTTCAGCCCCGCCAGCCGTTCGGCGAATTCCAGCGTTGGGCGTAGCGGGACGCCCGTCAGGTGGCGATAGGTCTTTTCAGAAAAGGCCTTGATGTCGAGAAGGACGAGGTCGACGTCCTCCAGCAGATGATCGTCGGCATGGTTGCCGAGGAAACCGGAGGTGTCGAGCGCGGTGTGCAGGCCCAGCGCCTTCGCCCCGCGCAGGATGGCGGCGGTGAATTCGGGCTGAACCAGCGGCTCGCCGCCGCTCAGGGTCAACCCGCCATGGGCGCGCTTCAGGAACTCGGCATAGAGCGCGATGTCGGCCAGCACCTCGGTCGAGGTCGTCCGCGTCCCGTCATGCATGTGCTGGGTGTCGGGATTGTGGCAGTAGAGGCAGCGCAGCGGGCAACCCGACATGAACAGGACATAGCGGATGCCCGGCCCGTCCACGGTGCCGCCGGTTTCGACCGAATGGATCCAGCCGGAAACCGGCCCCAGGCCGTTGGGGGGGCGGGGAGGGGGGTAGGCGTTCGTCATTGCGGAATGTCCGTCTGAATATCTGTCGTCCACATGGGACCGCATTCCGAATTCGCCACCCCCGCCGGCAAGGCGGGGATGACGGATTGGAGTTCCAGGCCGTTGGACGAACTGTCCGGACGGTCTTCAGTGCTTGTCGTGGAACGTGCGGCTGATGACGTCGAGCTGCTGCTCGCGCGTCAGCTTGATGAAGTTCACCGCATAGCCGGACACCCGGATGGTCAGCTGCGGATACAGCTCCGGATGGTCCATGGCGTGCAGCAGCGTCTCGCGGTCGAAGACGTTGACGTTGATGTGGTGGCCGCCCTGGGCGGCATAGCCGTCCAGCATGCCGACCAGATTGTCCACACGCTCGCCTTCCGTCCGGCCCAAGGCGCCGGGGACGATGGTGAAGGTGTAGCTGATGCCATCCTGCGCATGGGCGTAGGGCAGCTTGGCGACGCTGGCCATCGACGCGACCGCGCCCTTCTTGTCCCGTCCGTGCATCGGGTTCGCACCCGGCGCGAAGGGCTGGCCGGCCTTGCGGCCGTCCGGCGTGTTGCCGGTCTTCTTGCCGTAGACCACATTGGAGGTGATCGTCAGCACCGACTGGGTCGGCATGGCGTTGCGGTAGGGCTTCTGCTTGCGCAGCGCCGTCATGAAGCGCTCCACCGCCCAGATGGCGATGTCGTCGACGCGGGCGTCATTGTTGCCGAAGGCCGGGTAGTCGCCCTCGATCTCGAAATCGGTGGCGAGGCCGTTCTCGTCGCGGATGACCTTCACCTTGGCATGCTTGATCGCCGACAGGCTGTCCGCCACCACGCTGAGGCCGGCGATGCCGCAGGCCATCGTGCGCAGGATGTCGCGGTCGTGCAGGGCCATCTCCATCCGTTCATACATGTACTTGTCATGCATGTAGTGGATGGCGTTCAGCGCGTTCATGTAGACCTTGGCCAGCCACTCCATCATCGGCTCGAAGCGGGCCATGACCTCGTCATAGTCCAGCACGTCGCCGGTGATGGGCGCGAAGGCCGGGCCGACCTGTTCGCCGGACACCTCGTCCTTGCCGCCGTTGATGGCGTACATCAGCGTCTTTGCCAGGTTGGCGCGGGCGCCGAAGAACTGCATCTGCTTGCCGATGCGCATGGCCGAGACGCAGCAGGCGATGCCGTAATCGTCGCCCCAATAGCCGCGCATCAGGTCGTCGTTCTCGTACTGGACCGAGCAGGTCTTGATCGAGGTGTCGGCGCAGAAGCGCTTGAAGCCGTCCGGCAGCTTCTCCGACCACAGCACCGTCAGGTTCGGTTCCGGCGCCGGGCCCAGGTTGTGCAGGGTCTGCAACATGCGGAAGTTGGTCTTGCTGACCAGCGTCCGGCCATCCAGCCCCATGCCGCCCAGGCATTCGGTCACCCAGGTCGGGTCGCCCGAGAACAGCTGGTCGTATTCCGGCGTGCGCAGGAAGCGGACCAGGCGCAGCTTCATGACGAAGTGGTCGATCATCTCCTGGGCCTCGGCCTCGGTGATGACGCCGTCGCGCAGGTCGCGGTCGATGTAGATGTCGAGGAAGCTGGACACACGGCCCAGCGACATCGCCGCGCCGTTGGCTTCCTTGACCGCCGCCAGATAGGCCAGATAGGTCCATTGCACCGCCTCGCGGGCGGTGGCGGCGGGGCGCTTGACGTCGAAGCCGTAGGAGGCGGCCATCTGGACCAGCTCCTTCAGCGCGCGGATCTGCTCGGAGATCTCCTCGCGCAGGCGCAGGACGTCCTCGTCGATGCGGCTGACTTCCAGCGAGGCCAGTTGGGCCTTCTTGTCCTTGATCAGGAAATCGGCGCCGTAGAGCGCCAGCCGGCGATAGTCGCCGATGATGCGACCGCGACCGTAGGCGTCGGGCAGGCCGGTGATGACGCCGGACTTGCGGCAACGCAGCATCTCGGGCGTATAAACGTCGAACACGCCGTCATTGTGCGTCTTGCGCAGGACCGGGAACACCTCCTCCAGCTTCGGCGACGGGGTGTAGCCGTATGCTTCCAGGCCGGTCTTGACCATGCGCCAGCCGCCGAACGGCATGATGGCGCGCTTCAGCGGCTTGTCCGTCTGCAGGCCGACGATCACTTCCAGCTCGCGGTCGATATAGCCGGCGGCGTGCGAGGTGATCGAGGCGAAGATCTCGGTGTCTGCATCCAGAACGCCGCCCTTCGCGGCGCGTTCCTGCTTCAGCAGGTCGGTGACCTTGGCGAACAGCGCGGCGGTGCGGGCGGTGGGACCGGCGACGAAGCCCGCGTCCCCTTCATAGGGCTGCAGGTTGCGCTGGATGAAATCGCGGACGTCGACCGATCGGCGCCAGACGCCCGGGGCGAAACCGCGCCAGGGGTCGGCGGCGGACTGCTGCTCCGGGGCCTGGGCAAGTCCGTCCATCAGCAGGGTGTCCATGATGTCTCCTTAGAGCTATAGACGTCGGCGCGGTCAGGGGGCCGTGTCGGCGGTCGTGTGATGCCCGCGAACAAGCGGAGCGATTGAAACCATAGGCGCTTCTGGCGCCGGTATCGTTGATACACGTCATAACTTCGGGCCGGGACACCGTCGCGGCGATCCGTCCCTCTTGCGCTGGATGCCGATACCGTTGCGTTCCGTCCTGTAGTTTTACTACATACTCCCGGACGGGCTTCCCGGCAAGGCGCGCAGCCTCGGCATTTTGTCGCAGGGTTAGGCGCAGCGGCTTGGAAATCCTTGGAAACTGCCTGACTGGCGCGCGATGGATTCGGTCGTTCGCAGCGCTGTATATGTAGCTTTGCTACATGTGATAGGCTGGCGCACAATCAGAAGGGAGACACCCCCGATGCTGGCGAGAATCGCCGCGGTCCGCGACCAAATCCGGCCTTCCGAACGCAAGCTGGCCGACTATGCCATGGCCCATCCGGGCGATGTGATCAACCTGTCGATGGCCGAACTGGCGGAGCGGGTGGGGGTCAGCGAACCGACGGTGGCGCGCTTCTGTTCTGCGCTGGGCTGCCGCGGTTTCCGCGAATTCAAGATCAAGCTGGCGCAGGACATCGCCGGCGGCATGCCTTTCCTGCACCAGGACCTGTCGGTGGATGGGGAACTGAATGCGGATGGGGGAGTTCCAGGGGCGGTGCTGGCCGGCAAACTGTTCGACCGCACCATCGCCACCCTGATGCAGGTGCGCAACAACCTGCCGGCCGACGCGGTGGACCGTGCCGCCGACGTGCTGGCGGCCTCGCGCCGGATCGAGTTCTACGGCTCCGGCAATTCCGGCACGGTGGCGGAGGACATCCAGCGCAAATTCTTCCGGCTGGGCATTCCCACCGTTGCCTACACCGATTCCCACATCTACTTCGCGTCTGCCCTGACCCTGACGAAAGGCGATGCAGTGGTCGCGGTATCAAGCACCGGCCGGACCCGCGACATCCTGGATGCCGTCCAGAATGCCCGCAAGGCCGGCGCCGACGTGATCGCCCTTACCCGCTCCGGAACGCCGCTGGCGGAGATGGCGACGGCAAGCCTTGTCGCCGACATCGCCGACGATTTCGACATCCACTCTCCCATGACCGTCCGCATCGCCCATCTGGTGCTGGGCGATATCCTGTCCATCGCCGTGGCCCTGCGCATGGGCGACACGTTGCAGGAGCGTCTCAAGCGGCATGACCGCGCCGTCGACGCCCATGTGTCGGAGCGGAAGGCTGCCGGGAACAGTTAAGACAGGTCAGAGGTTCCGGCGGATCGGGGCGGCCCGATCCCAGGATCACGGCCCGCCCGGCAGCTTCGCCCCCTCGCGGGCATAGATTTGGATCGGCCGGCAATCCTCGTCGACCGCAACCACCACCGCGCCCGGCTGGCTGTTCAGGTACACCCAGGCGTCCCAGCGGACGATGGCGTCGCGGAACTCGTCACGGTAGATGCCATAGTTGACGCCGCGGATGTCCGATGCCGGCAGCCGGGCGCCCGTCAGGACCGATGCCACCGACGGATTGCAACTGTTGGAGACGTTGCGGTCCAGTGCGGCCAGCACGGCGGGGTCCGGTGTGGCGACCGGTGGCGGAGCGATGGACGCGCAGGCGGCAAGCAACAGGGGCAGTGCGCCGGCAGCCGCGGCTGCCGGGAAATTCGGTGTTTTCATGCTGGGCACCGTTCCTTCTCTCTGCACTTGTCTGAAAATGGCGCAACCTGTCGAATATGGGGGTGCATCCCCGCTTCGGCGATTGCAGGTTCGGCAAGCCTCCTGCGGCATGATCGCCGCCTGCCGCAGCGGCCGATTGCGGGCCTTGCCTCCCGCTCGCCTTTGGCGCAAGAGGTGTGGGAGAAATCCCTGCAACGTCGACGCTGCGGAGCCGCAAGCCATGTCCACCGGCCAGACTTTCGTCCCCACCTGCGACCTGTTCGACCGCTTCAAGGACGCGGCCCGCTATATCCTGCCGGGCTTCCGCGACTTCGGCGCCGTCACCCGCTTCAGCGGCGAGGTCGTTACAGTCAAGTGCCTGGAGGACAATTCCCGCGTCAAGGAGCTGCTGGCGACCCCCGGTGCCGGCCGGGTCCTGGTGGTGGACGGTGCCGGCAGCCTGCGCTGTGCCCTGATGGGTGACATGATCGCCGCCTCGGCGGTCAAAAGCGGGTGGGCCGGCGTGGTGATCTGGGGCTGCGTCCGCGACGTGGCTGAACTGGCCACCCTGCCGCTGGGCATCAAGGCGCTGGCATCCATGCCGCGCGCCTCGACCCGCCGCGACCAGGGGCTGGTCGATGTGGCCGTGGAACTGCCGGGCGCCCATATCCAGCCGCGCGACATCCTGTTCGCCGACGAGGACGGCATCGTCGTCCTGACGCCGGAGCAGGCCGCCGAGCTGAATTAAAGCGGAATGGCCGAAGTGGTCATACCAAGCACCGGTAATACCAGTGCAAAAACAGAGGCCATTTCATCCTGTCCGCTTCACGTAAGCAGGGCGCCCCCTTGCACTTTCACTTAAGCGGGCATATAAACCCGACCTGAGTTCAAGCGGGCCGTCTCACGGTTCCCATCCAAGGGCCGGCCTTTCATTTATGAGGAACCCTGCCGTGCTCGAAGCCTACCGCCAGCACGCGGCCGAACGCGCCGCCCTCGGAATCCCGGCCCTGCCGCTGACCGCCAAGCAGACGTCCGAGCTGATCGACCTGCTGAAGGCCCCGCCGGCGGGCGAGGAAGCGTTCCTCCTCGACCTCATCACCAACCGCGTTCCGGCCGGCGTCGACGATGCCGCCCGCGTCAAGGCAGGCTTCCTGGCCGCCGTCGCCAAGGGCAACGACAGCTCGCCGCTGATCTCCAAGGTGAAGGCCACCGAACTGCTGGGCACCATGCTCGGCGGCTTCAACGTCCAGCCGCTGATCGACCTGCTGGCCGATGCGGAGTGCGGCGCCGCCGCGGCGGAAGGCCTGAAGAAGACCCTGCTGGTCTTCGACTTCTTCCACGACATCAAGGAACTGGCCGACAAGGGCAACGCCAACGCCAAGGCGGTGCTGCAGTCCTGGGCCGATGCCGAGTGGTTCACCTCGCGTCCGGAAGTCCCGGCGTCGATGACCCTGACGGTCTTCAAGGTGTCGGGCGAGACCAACACCGACGACCTGTCGCCGGCCCCCGATGCCTGGAGCCGTCCGGACATCCCGCTGCACGCGCTCGCGATGCTGAAGAACCCGCGTCCGGGCATCGAGGCCGACGAGCCGGGCCAGCGCGGCCCGACCAAGCAGCTGGAAGAGCTGAAGAAGAAGGGCAACCTGATCGCCTATGTCGGCGACGTGGTCGGCACCGGCTCCTCGCGCAAGTCCGCCACCAACTCGGTGCTGTGGTTCACCGGCGAGGACATTCCGTTCGTCCCGAACAAGCGCTTCGGCGGCGTCTGCCTCGGCACCAAGATCGCCCCGATCTTCTACAACACGATGGAAGACGCCGGCGCCCTGCCCATCGAGTTGGACGTCAACAAGATGGAGATGGGCGACGTCATCGAGCTGCGCCCCTATGAGGGCAAGGCCCTGAAGAACGGCGAGGTCATCGCCGAGTTCACGGTCAAGTCCGAGGTGATCTTCGACGAGGTGCGTGCCGGCGGCCGCATCCCGCTGATCATCGGCCGCGGCCTGACCGCCCGTGCCCGCGAGGCGCTGGGGCTGGCTCCGTCGACCCTGTTCCGCCAGTCGGCATCCCCGGCCGACACCGGCAAGGGCTTCACGCTGGCCCAGAAGATGGTCGGCCGCGCCTGCGGTCTGCCGGAAGGCAAGGGCGTCCGTCCCGGCACCTATTGCGAGCCGAAGATGACCACGGTGGGGTCGCAGGACACCACCGGCCCGATGACCCGCGACGAGCTGAAGGATCTGGCCTGCCTGGGCTTCTCGGCCGATCTCGTGATGCAGTCCTTCTGCCACACCGCTGCTTATCCGAAGCTGGTGGATGTGAAGATGCACCATGAGCTGCCGGACTTCATCTCCACCCGCGGCGGCGTGGCGCTGCGTCCGGGCGACGGCGTCATCCACTCCTGGCTGAACCGCCTGCTGCTGCCGGACACCGTCGGCACCGGCGGCGACAGCCACACCCGCTTCCCGATCGGCATCAGCTTCCCGGCCGGCTCAGGTCTGGTGGCCTTCGCCGCCGCCACCGGCGTCATGCCGCTGGACATGCCGGAATCGGTGCTGGTCCGCTTCAAGGGCGAAATGCAGCCGGGCGTCACCCTGCGTGACCTCGTCAACGCCATTCCGCTCTACGCGATCAAGGCCGGCCTGCTGACGGTCGAAAAGAAGGGCAAGAAGAACATCTTCTCCGGCCGCATCCTGGAGATCGAAGGTCTGCCGGAACTGAAGGTCGAGCAGGCGTTCGAGCTGACCGACGCTTCGGCCGAGCGTTCCGCGGCGGGCTGCACCGTGCTCCTGAACAAGGAGCCGATCATCGAGTACATGACCTCCAACATCACGCTGATGAAGTGGATGATCGCCAACGGGTATGCCGACGCGCGCACCCTGGAGCGCCGCATCAAGGCGATGGAGGCGTGGATCGCCGATCCGCAGCTGCTGAAGCCCGACGCCGATGCCGAGTATGCGGCGGTGATCGAGATCGATCTGGCCGACATCAAGGAGCCGATCCTGGCCTGCCCGAACGATCCGGACGACGTGAAGACGCTGTCCGAGGTTGCCGGCGACAAGATCGACGAGGTGTTCATCGGCTCCTGCATGACCAACATCGGCCACTTCCGTGCCGCCGGTAAGATCCTGAACGGCAAGTCGGACATCCCGACCCGCCTGTGGATCGCCCCGCCGACGAAGATGGACGCGATGATGCTGACCGAGGAAGGCTATTACGCCACCCTCGGCAAGGCCGGCGCCCGCATGGAGATGCCGGGCTGCAGCTTGTGCATGGGCAACCAGGCGCAGATCCGCAAGGGCTCGACCGCCATCTCGACCTCGACCCGCAACTTCCCGAACCGTCTGGGCATCGATACCCGCGTCTATCTGTCGTCGGCCGAACTGGCCGCCGTCGCGGCGCTGCTGGGCAAGATCCCGACCAACGAGGAGTATCTGGCCCAGGTCGGCGTGGTGAACAAGGCTGCCGCCGACGTCTACCGCTACATGAACTTCGACCAAATCCCGGCTTTCCAGGAAGTCGCGGACAAGGTCGCCGTCCCGGCCTGATGGCCGGGCGCAGCGGTCGGTAACGAAAACCCCCGCCGGAGCGATCCGGCGGGGGTTTTTTGTGGTCGTTGAAAAGGGGGAATTACGGCATGCAGGACGCGCGGCGATCCACCGCCCCTGCCACTACGGTCCTTACGGCATGAACTGGCCGCCGTTCACGTCCAGAACCTGCCCGGTGATGTAGCCCGAGCAGCCATGGGAGGCGAAGAACAGGAAGGTCGGGGCGCATTCCTCCGGCTTGCCGAAGCGGCCCATCGGGATGCCGGTCGACACGCGGGCCTTGGCTGCCTCGTCCTTGTCGGCATGGAAGGCGGTGTCGAATGTGCCCGGCGACACCGTGTTGAAGCGGATGCCCTCCTTGGTGTGGAAGGCGACCCAGTTCTTCTGGATGTTGTGCAGCCACGCCTTGGCGGCGCCATACAGCCCGGCGCCCGGCCCGCCGCCTGTATAGCCGGCGACCGACCCGACCAGGATCACCGACGCCGTCTGCCCGCTGTCCTGGGCCGACCGGCGCAGGTGGGGCAGGGCATGCTTGGTGGTCATCAGGGCGGACCGGGCGTTCAGGTCGGTCACCGCGTCGAAGAACTCGTCGTCGATCTCCTCCAGCGGCTTGCGGCCGACCAGTCCGCCGGCGTTGTTGATCAGCACGTCGATGCCGCCGAACCGCTCGACGAAGGCGTCCACCACGGCCTTGCAGGCGGCGCTGCTGCACAGATCCCCGGCGAAGAAGGCCGCCTCGCCGCCCGCGGACTCCATCGTCTTGAGCGTCGCGTCGAGATCGGCCGGCGCCTTGCGGCCGTTGATGCCGACCTTGGCGCCGTGGCGGGCGAAGGCCTGCGCCGCGGCAAGACCGATCCCCTGGGTCGAACCGGTGATGAGGACGCGGCGGCCCTTCAGATCGTCGAACATGGCTGTCTATTCCTCGTTATCAGGCTTTGTTTGTCAGGCTTGATTCAGCCGGCTGGAGGCATCGGTCCGGCGGGTTTCCTGCCGATGGCTGCGCCAACGCTTCACCAGCGGCAGGAACAGGGTCAGGATGGCGATGGTCAGCAGCACGACGGTGATCGGCCGGGTGTAGAGGAAGTCATAGCTTCCGCCCGACAGCGATAGGGCGCGACGGAAGTTGGCCTCCGCCATCGGGCCCATGATCAGCGCCAGCACCACCGGCGAAGCCGGGAAGTCCCACTTCTGCATGAAGTAGCCGGCGACGCCGGCGGCCAGCATGATGCCGATGTCGAACAGGCTGTTGTTGATGGCATAGGTGCCGACGATGCACAGGACCAGGATCACCGGAGTCAGCACCGACTTCGGCATCTGCAGGACGCGTCCCATGACGCGCAGCAGCCCCAGCCCGATCACCAGCATGGCGACGTAGCAGAACAGCATGCCGGCGAACAGGGTGAACACCAGTTCCGCATGTTCCTTGAACAGCAGCGGTCCCGGCTGCAGCCCCTGCAGCGTCAGCGCGCCCAGCATCACAGCGGTGACGGCGTCGCCGGGAATGCCCAGCGTCAGCATGGTCAGAAGCGCGCCGCCGGTGCAGCCGTTGGCGCCGGCCTCGCAGGCGGCGACACCGGCCAACTCGCCCTTGCCGTAATTCTCCGGCGTCTTGCTGAACCGCTTGGCCTCGTTGTAGGCGACATAGGCGGCGATGTCGGCGCCGGCACCGGGGATGATGCCGATCACGACACCGAGGCCGGTGGAGCGCGCAACTGTTCCCAAAAGGCGACGGTAGGTCGCCCATTCAGGAATGATGCGGCCCAGCGCCGCGGCCATGCCAAGGCGGACCTTCGGATCCTCCAGCGACTTGAAGGCTTCGGCGGCGGCGAACAGGCCGATCATCACCGGAATGAAGGGGACGTTGAACAGCTCGGTATAGCCGCCGGTGAAGCGGGGGAATCCGTCCATCGGGTCCATGCCCACCGTGGCGATCAGCAGTCCCAGGAAGCCGGCGATCAACCCCTTGATCACCGAACGGCCGGAAATGCTGGCGATGATGCTCAGGCCGAAGACGGCGAGCGCGAAACTCTCGGACGCACTGAACTTCAACGCAAAACCGGCCAGGAGCGGAGCCATGAAGATCAGGACGACGATGCTTGCCGTGCCGCCGAGGAAGGATGACAGGGTGGCGGTGCCCAGCGCCACGCCGGCCATGCCCTTCTTCGTCAGTTCGAACCCATCCATCGCCGTGGCGGCGGCGGCCGGGGTGCCGGGAATGCGCAGCAGGATCGCCGTCACCGAGCCACCATAGACGCCGCCGAAGAAGACGCCGGAGATCATCAGCAGACCGGATACCGGATCCATGCCGAAGGTGAAGGGCAGCAGGATGGCGACACCCATGGTGGCCGTCAGGCCGGGCAGAGCGCCGATGATGATTCCGAGCGTGACGCCGACCAGCGACAGGAAAATAGCGAGCGGATTCGCCGCCAGCGTGGCGAATCCATTCATCAGAAGATCAAATTCATACATGGCGGCGGTCCTCCATGACATACGGTGCGGCCATGAAAAGGGTGGGGCTGGTCATTCGAACAAGCTCCCCACCGGCAACGGCACCTGAAGCGCATAGTGGAAGACGCCATAGACCAGCGCCGTCACGCCGACCGCCAGCACGGGGTTCCAGATCGGGCTGCGCTGCCCCATCAGCGCCATGATCACGGCCATGTAGACGGCGGTGGCCACGCCGTAGCCGACATACTCCATTGCGACGATGCAGCCGGCGGTCGCCAGCATGCCCAGGGCGACCCCGGCATAGCCGGCGATCCCGATCTGTGCCTTTGCGGTGGCAGTCGGGGCGGTGGGCGTACGCAGGGTGTTGGCGATCAGGATCAGGCACAGCAGGATCAGCGCGCCCGCATGGATGATCGGGAAGCGGGCGGCGCCGACGTCGGTCGCCAGCATGCTTCTGGGGAAATCGCCGGTCGCTGCGATGGCCGAAGCCGCGATGGCGATCAGCACGACGGAGATCACGAGATTGGCGATCTTCGTCGTCAACGGCATGGCGTTGCCGGTATCGTCGCTGGAGCCGGGGCGTTCGCTCCCGGCGGGCGGGTTGCTCATGGTCCGGTCTCCTCAACCGATGAAGGCGCACCCCGGCGGTGAACCGCCAGGGCGCGGAGTCGGCCCGGCGTTACTTCGCCATGCCCAGCTTGGTCATCAGATCCTTGAAGAAGGCATTGTCCTTCTGCATGGCCTGACCGAACTCGGGACCGTCGGCATAGGCCCAGGTCAAGTTCATCTTGGCCAGTTGATCGCGGAAGGCCTGATCCTCCGCCGCGGCCTTGCTGGCGGTGCGCAGGGTGTCGACCACCGCGGCCGGCGTCTTCTTCGGCACCACGATGCCGCGCCAGGTGGCGACGGACAGGTCGATGCCCTTTTCCTTCAGCGTCGGCACATCCGGGAAGGTCTTGCTGCGCTGCTCGGCCATCACGGCGAGCATGCGCAGCTGGCCGGCGGCGAGCTGGCTCGACACCTCGGCCGGGCTGACCGACACCGCTTCGATATGACCGCCCAACAGCGAGGTCACGGCCGGGTTGGCGCCGTCGAACGGCACATGGTTGAAGGTCGTGCCGGTCTTCTCCTCCAGCGCCTCGGCCGCGAGATGCCAGATGGCGCCGGTGCCCGAATTGCCGATGCGCACCTTGCCGGGGTTGGCCTTGGCATGCTCCAGGAACTCCTCCACCGTCTTCCAAGGCGCGTCGGCCTTGACGGTGATGGCGCTCGGCTCCGCATTCAGGCGGGCGATCGGGGTGAAATCCTCCACCGTGAAGCGGGCGACGCCCATATGCGGCAGCAGGGTGATCTCCACCGTGCCCATGCCGATCTTGTAGCCGTCGGGACGGGCGGCCATGATCTCGGTCAGGCCGACCGCGCCGCCGCCGCCGGTCTTGTTCACCACGCCCATCGACTGCGGCAGCTGCTTCTTGGCCGCATCGGCGAAGGCGCGGGCGACGAGGTCGGTGCCGCCGCCGGCGGCATAGGGGACGATCAGCTCGACGGGCTTCGCCGGATAGTCGGCGGCCAGGGCGGCGCCGGAGAGGGTCGCGGCTCCGGTGAACAGCATGCCGGCGGACAGGCCGGCCGTCAGAACGGTACGGGTCAGGCGAGTGGAGATCTTCATGGCATTCCCTCTGGGTGTGCCGGCTTGTGCGCCGGTCGTTGAAAGGCGACGATCAGAAAAAGGGATGGCGATCAGCGGCTGGACGATCCTTCCGCCCAGGCCTGGGCGAAGCGCTTCGCACGGACTGCGATATCGGCCACCGGCATGCCAGGGCTGTAGAGCGCCGAACCGAGGCCGAAGCCGGAAGCGCCGGCGGCGCGGAAGGGCTGCATGGTATCGGGCGTGATGCCGCCGACCGGCAGCAGACGCACGCTGTGCGGAATGACGGCGCGCAGAGCCTTCACCACGGCCGGGGGGATTTGTTCGGCGGGGAACAGCTTCAGCGCGTCGGCTCCGGCGGCGAGTGCCGCGAAGGCTTCCGTTGCGGTGGCGACGCCAGGGGTGCAGGCCATCGAGCGCGATTTGGCGGCACGGATGATCGCGGTGTCGGCATGCGGCATCACCACCAGATCGGCACCGATGGCGGACAGCCGGTCCACGGCATCCAGCGTCAGCACCGTGCCGGCCCCGACCAATGCGTCGGACGGCAGGCTGCTGCGGATGGCGGCGATGCTGTCGAACGGATCGGGCGAGTTCAGCGGCACCTCGATCAGCCGGAATCCCGCCTGGTAGAGTGCCGCCGCCGCCGGCTCCGCCTCCGGCGGGGTCAGGCCGCGCAGGATCGCCACCAGGGGCAGGGCGGAGAAAGCCGCATCGAAGCGGGCGGATAGCGAAAGCTCGATCATGGCGCGCTCATCGTGTTGGCGGCGGTTCCAATCGGAAGCAGTCCGGCCGCGGTGGCGAATTGGAACAGGCCGCGCGGGGCGGTATTGCCCAGTTGTGCCGAGGGGGTGACGCCGAAGGCCGCGAGCCCGCGGCCATAACGGCTGCACAGAGCCGGGGCGCCGATCAGCAGCAGCGGCGTGCCCGCCGGCATTTCCGCCAGCAGCGCAAGGCCGGAGCGCAGCTCGTGCCCGATCAGCAGGCCCGACAGGTAATGGGCCAGCGCCTCCGCCGGCATGCGCCCGGTCAGGCCCAGCGTGCGGGTGGCGAACAGCTGGTGCGGCAGGTCGCCGGGACCGGCGGACTGCGCGGCACGGATACCGACGGCGAAGGCAGCGGCCTCATCCTCCGGCGACGCCTCGCGGTCGGCGGGCATCAGGCGGCCGAGCAGCGAATGGGTCTTCAGGACCGCGAACAGCTCCCCCGTCATGTAGGAGGAGAAGGCGGCGATGCGCCCGTCGCTGACGCGGACCCATTTGGAATGGGTGCCGGGCATGGCGATGCAGGCGTTCCGCGCCCAGTCGGCATTCTCGGCCAGCGCGCCGGCAATCTGGATCTCCTCCCCACGCATCACGTCGGGGGGCGCACCGGCCGGGTCGTGCAGAACACCGGGGGCGATCAGGATGGGGCGGCCGGATGCCGTCTCGACCCGCGCCGCCCGGTCGGCCAGGGTCGTCGCATCGGCGGGAGTGGCGACATAGGGGGCCTCGACCCATCCCTGGGCACTGCCGACCATGCCGCCGGCCACCACCGGCAAGCCGGGATGCGCATCCAGCCAGTCTCCGCAGAGGGCGGCCAATGCGGCGTCGAATCCGGCGGGGCCGGGTTGCGGCAGGTTCTGGATGCCGTGGGCGGTCGCCCGTTCG
Source organism: Azospirillum humicireducens (assembly GCF_001639105.2). Taxonomy (NCBI): domain Bacteria; kingdom Pseudomonadati; phylum Pseudomonadota; class Alphaproteobacteria; order Rhodospirillales; family Azospirillaceae; genus Azospirillum; species Azospirillum humicireducens. Next base: position 680,318 of record NZ_CP028907.1, on the reverse strand, counting down.
GCAAGCACGCGCGCGCCGCCGTCCATCAGGAAGCCGCGCAGGCTCGACGTCCCCCAGTCCAGCGCGATCAGTGCCGGTTCGGTGGTGGTGTCGGCGGAGGAGGTCATGGTGCGATCCATCCCAGATCCTTGGATATCGCGTCCGCCGTGGCACGGACCAGCGGTCCCAGAGTGTCCATGCGGTCGTCTGGCATGTAAGGGACGGCGCTGGCGACGCTGATCGCCGCCACCACCAGATTCCGGCCATCGCGTACCGGTGCGGAGACGCAACGGATGCCGAGTTCGTTCTCTTCCAAATCCTTGGCCCATCCCTGGGCGACATAGCGGTTCAGTTGCTTTTCGAACTGCGGCCAGTCTGCGGGACGCGGCCGGTCGGCGGGCGCGCCGGGGGAACTGAGCAACGCGTGCAATTCGGCCCAGCGCGCGCGCGGCATGGCCAGCATCAGCGCCTTGCCCAGTCCGGTGGAGGCAATGGGCATGCGCTGTCCCGTGCGGGACCGCATCTCCAGCCCCCGGGTGCCGGGAATCTTGTCGAGATAGAAGACCTCGCCGTTGTCCTCGACGCCAAGATGGACGGTGTCGCCGGTGGCCTGTGCCAGCGCCTCGATATGCGGGCGGGCGACGGCGACCAGGGGACGCTGCTCCAGCGCCTTCATCCCCAGCTGGATCAGCTTCGGGCCCAGCAGATAGCCCTTGTAGGGGATGTGATGGAGATACCCTTCCCCCACGAGGCTGACGAGCATGCGGTGGGTGGTGCTGCGCGGGGTGCCCAGACGCGCTGCGATTCCCTTCACGTCGCCGATGCCGGCAGCCACGCATTCCAGCAATGCCAGTCCGCGCAGCAGGGTTTGGGTTCCGGTGCCTTGCGGCTTGCCGCCCTCGGACTCCTGCTCGGTCGCTTGGATGATTCCGCCCATGATTTGTTTGGCTACCGTTGTTTTTCGCATGCTCGCGCATGCCCCAAAGTGTGTCAAATAATTTTGTATGATGCCATATAGTGAGACATATCTGGATGGCGACGAACGGTCGCGGGGGGGATGAGAGCGCTGCGACACCCATGATCGCGCTTTCAAAATCCTGTCGCTTGGGTCAGAAATGGGAATGCGCCGGGGCCGTTGGACGTGGACCGGCGCAAAATGGTCATCCCAGGAGAAATATTATGCGTCTCACCGTCCTTTCCTTCGTCAGCGCGACGGCGCTGCTGGCCGGCTTCGGCACGGCGCAGGCAGACATCGTGATCGGACTCGGCACGGCGACCACCGGTCCGGTGGCGGCGCTGGGCGAGCAGTCGGTGTACGGCGCCAAGCAGGCGATCGCGGACATCAACGCCAAGGGCGGCGTGCTGGGCCAGAAGCTGGTGCTGAAGGTGGGTGACGATGCCTGCGATCCGCGGCAGGCGGTGGCGGTCGCCAACCAGTTCGTCCGCGATCAGGTCGCGGCTGTCGTCGGCCATCTGTGCTCCGGCGCCAGCATCCCGGCGGCCGACGTCTACCAGGAGGAAGGCGTGGTGATGGTCACCCCGACCGCCACCAACCCGCTGCTGACCGCCAAGGGCCACCCGAACATCTTCCGCGTCTGCGGTCGCGACGACCAGCAGGGCCTGGTCGCCGGCAAATATCTGGCCGAGACCTTCAAGGGCAAGAATGTCGCGGTGCTCGACGACAAGCAGGCCTACGGCAAGGGGCTGGCCGACGTCGTGGTCGAGACGCTGGAGAAGGCCGGCGGCAAGGTCGCCTACCGCGGTTCCGTCACCGCCGGGGAGCGCGACTTCTCGGCGCTGATCACCGCCCTGAAGGACAAGAAGATCGATGCCGTCTATTACGGCGGCTATCACCCGGAACTGGGGCTGATCGTCCGTCAGGCGCAGGAGCAGGGGCTGAAGCCGCAGTTCATCGCCGGCGACGGCCTGAACAACCAGGAATATTGGGCGATCACCGGTCCGGCGGGCGAGGGCACGCTCTACACCGACAGCCCGTCGGCCGCCAGCGATCCCAAGGCGCAGGAACTGATCGCCTCCTTCAAGTCGGCCGGTCTGCCGGAGCCGGGCAACTTTGCCTTCTACAGCTACGCTGCGGTGCAGGTGATTGCCCAGGGCCTGCAGAAGGCCGGCAGCACCGACGGGAAGAAGCTGTCCACCGCGCTGCATTCCGGCAGCTATGACACCGTCGTCGGCGCGGTCGAGTTCGATAAGAAGGGCGACATCACCAAGCCGAACTATGTGATGTATGTCTGGAACAACGGCCAGCCCAAGATGGTCGCCCAGAAGTAACCGGAGCGCCGCTGCGGGAGGTTGGTCGGCCTCCCACAGCGGCATCCACCGGAACAAAGTGCAACCTCATCATATTGAAATATTTGTCTATTAAGGCTTCTTAACGAATCTCCGGCGCTTTCGGTCCCCTGCCGGGTTGATTGCCGGGGCGCTATCCCAACCTCTTTCCTCGCCAAGGTTGGGCTTGTCGACAACGCCGGGAAGGAATGCCGCATGTTCATCGCGATGAACCGCTTCAAGGTCCGCCACGGGGCGGAGCAGGAGTTCGAGGAGGTCTGGCTGAACCGCGAGGTCCATCTGCACAAAGTTCCGGGGTTCGTGGAATTCCATATGCTGCGTGGACCGGACAGGGAGGAATACCGGCTCTACTCTTCCCACACCGTTTGGGAATCGGAAGCCGCTTTCCAGGGTTGGACCCGGTCGGAAGCCTTCCGCGCCGCCCATGGCAATGCCGGCAATCGCAAGCCGCTGTATGTCGGGCCGCCGGAGTTCGAAGGCTTCGAAGTCATCCAGACCGTACCGCGCAATCCGGACGCTTGACGGCAGGTCGGGCCGCCACACCATCCGCCGGGAGGAATCCGATGCTGGAACAGGTCATCGAGCAGCGCCGAAAGAGCCTTGGCGGATTCGAGGTTGGGCGGGTCCTGCCCTTCGTTCAGCGGCGGATGGTCGGCCCCTTCGTTTTCTTCGACCATATGGGGCCGGTCGATTTCCAGCCGGGCCTGCCGCGGGACGTCGACGTGCGCCCCCACCCTCACATCGGCCTGTCCACCGTCACCTACCTGTTCGAGGGCGAGATCATGCACCGCGACAGCGTGGGCTCGGAACAGGCGATCAGGCCGGGAGAGGTGAACTGGATGACCGCCGGGCGCGGCATCACCCATTCGGAACGGTTCGAGCGCGCCCGGATGGAGGGTGGACGGTTGCATGGCATCCAGGCCTGGGTCGCCCTGCCCGAAGCGGATGAGGAGACCGATCCCGCCTTCAGTCACTACGGCACCGGCGACCTGCCGGTCTTCGAAGAGGGCGGCGTGCGCGGCCGGCTGGTGGCGGGCGAGGCGTTCGGTGCCAGGGCGGGGGTGAAGACCCACTCGCCTCTGTTCTACATCCATTGGGATCTCGCCCCCGGCGCCAGTGTGGAGATGCCGGCCGGCGGATGGGAGCGGGCGGCCTATGTGGTGGCGGGAGCCGTCGAGGCCGAGGGGCAGCGCTTCGAGGCCGGCCGGATGGCGGTGTTCGGCCCCGGCCATCCGGCGGTGCTGACCGCGGTCACGCACTCCATCGTCATGGCCATCGGCGGCGAAGCGCTGGGACGGCGCTTCATCGACTGGAACTTCGTGTCCTCGTCGAAGGAGCGGATCGAGCAGGCCAAGGCCGACTGGCGCGCCGGCCGGATGAAACTGCCCGACCTCGACAGTGGTGAATTCATTCCGCTGCCGGAAATGCCGAAGCCGCCGGCCAATCCGATGTCCTGACGACCTCCCTCAGCGTTCGCGTTTCCGCCAGCACCAGACCGCAGAGACCACCGGGACCGACAGGGCTACCCAGGACACGGCATCCTCCACGCCATCGTCCAGCAGGGCTGTGACCAGCCCGGCGGTGGTGACGAGCGCGATTGCGGCGGGAACGGCGAAGATCGCCAGCAGGGGGAGGGGAGCGCGCGGCTTCATTCCGCCGCCTCCCCGGCGATGGTGCGCAGGCCGGGGCCGACGACCCCATGGTCCTGTGTGTTGCGGCGGCGGGCGATCCACAGATACAGGCCGCTGCCAAGAATGATGATGGTCAGCACGTCCAGCACCGCCCAGAGGACCTTCATCGGCAGCCCGCCATAATCGCCGAAATGCAGCGGCTGCGACAGCCGCAGCGCCAGCATGTACCAGGGCATGGAGCGCATGTCGGTGAAGGCTCCCGTCTCGGCATCGATCAGGGCTGGCGTCAGGATCCGGCTGGTGGCCGGTGTCGCCCCCTTCAGCCACACCGCGTAATGGTGGTTGCTGGAGAAGCGTACGCCGGGGAAGGCGACGAACTGGGGGCGCATGCCGGGGGCGGCCTCCATGGCCGTGCGCACTGCTGCGTCGACGGAGGCGAAGCGTTCCGGCACCGGTTTGCCCTCATAGGGGGCGATCATCGCCGCCAGCTCGTTGGCACGCCAATAGGCGACCAGCGGCACCGACAGGGTGTTGATGACGCCGGTCAGCCCGACCACCACCACCCACATCAGCGTGACGATGCCCAGCATGTTGTGCAGGTCGAGCCATTTCAGACGCCGGCTGCGCCCGGCCCGCACCGTGCCGAACGACAGCTTCCGCATGAAGGGAGCGTAGATCACCACTCCCGACAGGGTGGCGAGGAACAGCAGGAACCCCATGAAGCCGAGGAACAGCTCGCCCGGCAATCCCGCGAACATGTCCACATGCAGGCGCAGCATCACATGCATGAAGCCCTTGTCGTCGTTCAGGTCGGCCAGGATCCGCGTGGTGCGCAGGTCGATGGCGGAGATGTGCATCTGCGACACCGGCGGGCGCGCGCCCGGACCGGTCGTGACATTCACCACCGGCCGGTCCACGTCGAAGCTGAGGAACAGCGGACGCTCGCCGGGATATGTGGCCAGCGCCGCGGCCACCGCGTCGTCCAGCGACTTCAACGGGGTGTCGGCCGGCATCTGCGGCAGGGTGTCCTCCTCCGTCAGCGCCTCGATCTCATCGTGGAAGATCAGCGGCAGGCCGGTCAGGCACAGCAGCAGCATGAAGACTGTGCAGATCAGGCTGGTCCATTTGTGGATCAGCGTCCAGATCCGGATGGTTCGGTTGGTCATCGGCCACTCCCCATGGCGCCGTCAGGACTGTGCCGGTCAGAAATCCACCGACACCGACAGCTTGGCCGTCAACGGGCTGCCCTGGCTCAGGTAGCCGCCCGAAGCTGATGCCCAGTAGTCCCTGTCGGTGACGTTCTCCACCGCCGCCCGTACGGTGACCGGACGGTTCTGGATATCGGTGACCATCCGCGCGCCGATGTCGAAGCGGGTCCAACTCGGGATCTTCAGCGTGTTTGCGGTGTTGAGATACTGCGCCCCGGTGTGGATCACGCGGCCGGTCAGCGTCACGGTTGGGAAGGAGGCCGGAAGGAAGGGCAGGTCCCATTCGACGTTGGCGTTGAACTGGTGGCGCGGCACGCCGACGGCATCCTTGCCCTCGGTCGCGGCGCTTCCGGTATCGGTCAGTTCCGGATCGATGACGGTGGCGCCGCCCAGCAGGCGGACGCCCTGCATGGGCTCGCCGTACAGCATCAGCTCGATGCCGCGGTTGCGCTGTTCGCCGGACACGCTGTAGACGCGGGTGAAGGCGTCGGTGACGCCGCTGGGCTGGGTGGTCTGGAACAGCGACAGCGAGCCGCCGAAGCTGCCGAAATCCAGCTTGCCGCCGACCTCGTACTGGACCGAGCGGTAGGGTTCGAAGATCTCTCCGGAATTGGCGGCCGTGGACGGTGCGGTCGGCCCCTGCGCCAGTCCCTCGATCCGGTTGGCGTAGAGCGACAGTTCCTTGGTCGGCTTCACCACCAGACCGACCACCGGCGTCAGCGCCGACTGGTCGTAATCGGAGGTTCGGGCGCCATTGGCACGGTTGTAGCCGCGGACCTGGATGTTCTGCTGGCGGAGGCCGACGGTGACCATCACCCGGTCCTCGAGGATCGACAGCGTGTCCGATGCATAGACGCTGCGCAGAACCGATTCGCTGACCTTCGGCAGGTCGCCGACCATGCCGCTGGACGAGGTCGTCGCCGGGCGCGGGAAACCGACCATATTGTAGAGGTTGATGGCGGTGGTCGTGCCGAATTCGAAGCCGTTGTTGTTGGTCGTCCGCAGAGCGGAGGCGCCGGCATTCAACTGGTGCCTGACCGGACCGGTGTGCAGGTCGGCCCGGATGCCGGCTTGGCCCGTGCTGGTGAAATCCTCGCGCGGGACGGTCAGGCGCCTGACGGTGCCGGTGCCGTCGACCCGCGTGACGGTGGGGGACGCATAATCGCCATCCTCCCGCATGCTGCGCATGCCGAAGGCGCCATAGACGGTCAGGTTGGGCAGAATGTCGTATTCGGCGCGGACCTGGCCGAATGTGTCGCGCATCTGCGAATAGCTCCAGGGCTGCGCATAGTTCTGCGAAGCCGACGGCACCGCCGGGACGAAGCTGCCGAAATAGACAACTGGGCGGCCCTGCTCCACCCGCTGGGTCTGGGTGCCGACGTCGAGCGTCACGCGGGCGCGTTCACCACGATAATCCAGGGCGAGGGAGCCGAGTCTCAGCGTCCGCTCCTCGTCATCGATGGCGGTGTCGCCGCCGCGGACCGCGGCATTCACGCGCACGCCGAACTGCTTGGCATCGCCGAACCGCCGGCCGACGTCGGCGGACAGGCCGAAGCGGCTGTCCATGGCATAGTTGGCGGTCAGGCGGGTCAGCGGCTCGTCCTCCGCCCGCTTGGGCACCAGATTCACGCCGCCGCCAATGCCGGATCCACTGGGGGCCGCCCCGTTCAGGAAGGCGTTGGCGCCCTTCAGCACCTCCACCCGTTCGAACATGTTGGTGGCGACGATCTGGCGCGGAGCGGTTCCGTAGAGGCCGTCGACCGACAGATCCTCACCTGTCAACTGGAAGCCGCGGATGACGAAGCTCTCCGCGAAATTGCCGTAGCCGAGGCTGCTGCGCACCGCCGGGTCGTTGGCAAGCACATCCGCAATCGTATCGGCCTGCTGGTTTCGGATCGTCTCGGCGGTGTAGCCGGTGACGGAGAACGGCACATCCATGGCGTCCTGGTTGCCCAGCGCGCCGATGCGCCCGCCGCGCGCCACCTGGCCGCCGGCATAGGCCGGGGGCAGGGCGCCGGGCCCGGTCGCGGCCCGGTTGCCTTCGATCTGCACCGGATCAAGTTGCACGGCGCCGCCAGCGCTCACCCGCTCGACCGTCACGGTTTCGCTGTTGAGGAAGCGAGCGGCCAGCCCTGTGCCCGACAGCAGGCGGTTCAGCCCCTCGCGCGCGGTCATCGATCCGCTGACACCGGGCGAGGTGATGCCCTGGGTGACGGCACCGGGGGTCAGCACCTGGATGCGCGTGGCAGCGGAGAAGGCGGCGAGCGCCCCGTCCACCGACTGGGGCGCGATGGCAAAGGTCACTGCGCCGGCCGATGTCGTTTGCGCGGTCGCTGCGGGGACGCTGGACAGCAGAAGCCCCGGCGCGATCAGCACCGTCGTCGCCAGCAGCCGCCCCAGGAACACGCGGCCGAGCAGGCCACTCTTGACGCCGTCCCGGCGTCCGATGGCCACATCCGTCACTCCGAACTTTTCCCCAAACTTCGCCAATGCCATTGCTCGCCTCTGTCATCCGGTGAGAGAGCACGCCGCTTTCTGCGACTGCGTCTCATTCGCTTACTTGCCGGACATGACGATGGGCGCACGGAAATCCCTGGGAGGTTTTTTCAATCCTCCCGCATTTTTTCAGCGGAGCAGGGTCAGATAGGGGGTGATGCGGGTGGCGCGCACGCCGAGACCGCGCTCCAGCGCATCGAACACGGCGTCGGGGCGGTCGAGCGCGAACACGCCGGAGACCACGCGCTCCGCTGCCTCGTCGTTCAGCAGGACCACACGGCCCGGCCATTGTTGGTTCAGCGCGGCTATGACCGAGGCGAGCGACTGCTGGCGGAAGACGATCTGCCCCTGGCGCCATGCGAAGACGACGGTCGGATCCGCCGTCCGCGGTCCGGCCAGGCCATGGGGACCGGCCTCCGCGCTCTCGCCTGGGCGCAGGCGGACGCTGTCGGGCCAAGGGTCGCGATCATCTGCGTGCCGGTGGGCGGTGACCTCCACCAGCCCTTCGCCGACCGTGACCGTTGTGCGGTCATCGTCGCGCCGGACGCTGAATTGGGTGCCCAGCACGCGGGCGGCACCTGCGCCGCCATCGACGACGAAGGGACGGTCGGGATCGCGGACGACGTGGAACCACGCCTCTCCACGCAGGATCCGGACGCGCCTCGCCCCACCCTGAAAATCCAGCGCCAGCGCGGTGTTGCCATTCATTTCGGCGGTGGAGCCGTCCGGCAGGATTAATGTCCGCCGCTGTCCGGCCGAGGTCACCTGATCGGCAACGGCATTCTGGTAGAGCGCCGGTCCGCGCCAGATGCCAAGGCCGCCAACCGCCAGCAGAACCGCCATCGCCGCAGCGAAGCGCCGAACACCGATCGCGGCGGGGCGCCGGGGGGCTGCGATGCGGGCTTCGGCATGGGCCGCACGGGCAGGTTCCTCCAGGTCGTGCAGGAGGGTGCGCAGTTCGCTCCAGGCGCGGGCATGAGCGGGGCTGCGGGCCAGCCACTGGGCGAAGGCGGTGCGCTCCGCCGGGGTGACGTCGTCGGCCTGCAGGCGGAAGAACCACGCGTTGGCTTCCGAGAACAGCCGGTCTTCGTCCAGTCCGCCGTCTGCCGGCTCAGCGCCTAGCGGTTCCCTCGGCTGTCCATCCCGATGATTCATCGCGTCTTGCCGCAAGCTCCTGTTGCCTCGTGTTTGGTAAGACGACCTGCGGAGGCAGATCCCTCAAAGAAATTGGCCTGTCGGGAAAAGGGTTCTGCCGATCATCGCGGCGGGCGCCGCTTCATGTGGGCGCGGCATTGCTCAAGCGCCGCGCGCAGATGGTACTCCACCGTACGGGGGGAGATGCCGAGCCGTTCACCGATGGCACGGTACGTCAACCCCTCGACATGATAGAGCAGGAACACCTCGCGGGTTTTGGGTGAAAGGGCATCGATGGCGCCGCGCAGCCGGGCCATGGTCTGGTTCCGCTCCACCACAGCGTCGGCGCCGGGGACCGCAGTTGGCATGTCGTCGCCGGGAGGCCCGACCTCGCGAAGGCGCTGGCGCTTGGCGGCGCGGCAATGGTCCAGTGCGATGCGGTCGGCCACCACATAGAGCAGACCGGCCGGATTCTGCACCGCGTCTCCATCGGGCAGACGGGCCAGCCGCAGGAAGGCATCCTGCGCCAGATCGCCCGCTGTCTGCGGATCGCCGGTGCGCCGCGCGATGACACGCTCCACCCGCAACCGATGCGCATCGAACAACTCCGCGATCCTGCGCGCCCAGCTTCCGACAGGGCCGGTCATCGGGCGGGCCGGATGCTGGTATCATCGGTCAGGGCAGGGCGGAGAATGTCGGTCACGGGTGCGCGGAATGCCGGATGCAAAGGAACCGACACCCGCTTGGCCATTGCCTGGGATGCCGGTAACACCGGTATAGCCGCACCGTCCTTAGAATGCGAACGATTCTTATTTTGCTGCGTCAAGCAGCGGGAGCTTACCCGCTGATCGGCTTAACGCTGTGCCATGCCGATGATCGCTTTTCCGAGTTGGCCGACTGGAACGGTTTCACCACGCGATGCCGCCGATGTGGCAGACGCATCAGATCGAGTGGCTTCGCCGACATGGATTTGGCCGGCTGCCGCGACGGTTACAGTCTTGGCCGGCGGCAACACCCAGGGATTGCTCTATTTCCTCCACCACCGCAAGCGATGGTGGAGGCGCTACCGGACGTCAGACGTGGAAGCTCTCGCCGCAGCCGCAGCGGCCCTTCTCGTTCGGGTTCTTGAAGACGAAACCGGTCTGGAACTTGTCGTCGACATAGTCCATCTCGCTGCCGATCAGGAACATGACGGCGGCCGGGTCGATCAGGATGGTGACGCCCTTGTCCTCCACCACCTCGTCGAACTTCATCTTTTCCTTGGCATACTGGACGTCATAGCTAAGCCCCGAACAGCCGCGCGCCTTCACGCCGATGCGAAGGCCGACCATGTCGTCGGTGGCCTTGGACATCAGCGCCTTGACGCGCTCCGCGGCGGCGTCGGTGATCGTGATCGCCTTGGGCAGGGAACGGGCCATGGTGACGGTCTCCTAAATACGGCTCAGAACATATCCAGTTGCAGACGGGCTTCCTCGGACATCATGCCCTGGTGCCAGGGGGGTTCCCACACCAGTTCGATCTTGACCTCGTTGACGTCCTCGACGCCCAGCACGGCCTGACGGACCTGCTCGGGCAGTTCGCCGGCCACCGGACACATGGGGCTGGTCAGCGTCATATCAATCTCGACGTTGCGCTGCCCATCCATGTCCACGCGGTAGATCAGCCCCAATTCCCAGATATCGACCGGGATTTCCGGGTCGTAGCAGGTCTTGATGGCCGCCACGACGCGATCCATGATCTCCTCCCGCGGGTCGTAACCCTCGGGCGGCTGGGGCATCGGGGCGAACTCCTTGGAGCCTGCCTCGGCAGTCTCCGCGGCAGTCTCCGCGGCAGTCTGCACCTTCAACTGCGCCTCGGCTTCGGCCGGATTGGGAGCCATCGGGCGCTGGGTCAGGGCTTCATCGGGCATTTCGATCACCCTCCGTCAGAACTGGTCGCTGGAGGCAGAAGCCTCACCGTGGAGTGCCGCGTTCATGGCGTGCCAGGCCAGCGTCGCGCACTTCACCCGCACCGGGAACTGGCGCACGCCGGACATCACCATCAGCTTTTCCATCGTCTCGTCGTCGACACCCTCGGGGATGTCGGGCTCGTCCTGGGTGCACAGCTCATGGAAGGCGTGGAAGAGCTTCTCAGCCTCCGTGGCCGTCTTGCCGCGCACCAGTTCCGTCATCATCGAGGCGCTGGCAGTGGAGATGGCGCAGCCGCGGCCCTGGAAGGCCACGTCGTCGACCACCCCGTCCTTCAGGGTCAGATAGACCATGAAGCGGTCGCCGCACATCGGATTCTCGCCCTTCGCCTCGCGGTTGGCGTCGTCGGGATGGCGGAAGTTGCGGGGATTCTTGCCGTGGTCCAGGATCACTTCCTGATACAGCTCGCGCAGATCGTCCATCATGCTCCGAAGAACTCCTTGACCGCCTGGAGGGACTGGACGAGGGCGTCGGCTTCCTCCCGCGTGTTGTAGAGGCCGAAGGAGGCGCGGACGGTCGGTCCCACCCCGAACCGCTCGGCCAGCGGCTCGGCGCAATGGCGGCCGACGCGCACGGCGACGCCATACTGGTCGACGATGGTGCCGACATCGTGCGGGTGCACGCCCTCCAGCGCGAAGGAGATGATCGGCCCCTTGCCGGGTGCGGTGCCGACGATGCGCAGGCCGTCGATCTGCGAGAGCTGCTGCGTCGCGTATTGCAGCAGGTCATGTTCGTGCGCGGCGATGGCGTCGCGGCCGAGAGTCTCGACATAGTCGATGGCGGCGCCCAGACCGATGACCTCGGTGATCGGCGGGGTGCCGGCCTCGAAGCGCGACGGCGGGGCCTTGAAGGTGGTGCCTTCGAAGCTGACGCTCTCGATCATGTCGCCGCCGCCCTGATACGGGGGCATCTTCTTCAGGAGGTCGTACTTGCCGTAGAGCACGCCGAGGCCGGTCGGGCCATAGAGCTTGTGGGCGGTGAAGACGTAGAAGTCGGCGTCGATGTCCTGCACGTCCACCGTGCCATGCACCACCGCCTGGCTGCCGTCGAACAGGACGGGCACGCCGCGCTCATGCGCCAGCTTGGCGATGGTCTTCGCCGGGGTGACGGTGCCCAGCACGTTGGAGCAGTGGGTGATCGCCACCAGCTTCGTGCGGTCCGATAGCAGATCCTTGTAGGCGTCCATGTCGAGAACGCCGAACTCGTCGCAGGGCACGACCTTGATGACGATCCTCTTCTCGGCCTGGAGCAGTTGCCACGGAACGATGTTCGCGTGATGCTCCATGATCGACAGGATGACCTCGTCGCCTTCGTTCAGGAAGGTCCGGCCATAGCTGCTGGCCACGAGGTTGATCGCCTCGGTCGAGCTGCGGGTGAAGACGATGCAGCGGTCGTTCGGTGCGTTCAGGAAACGCGCGACCTTGGTGCGCACCGCCTCGAACTGGTCGGTGGCGGTCTGCGACAGGAAATGAACGCCGCGATGGATGTTGGAGTAATCCTCCTCCAAGAAGCGGGTCATCGCCTGGATGACCTGACGCGGCTTCTGGGCGGACGCACCGCTGTCCAGATAGACCAGCGGTTTGCCGGGCTTTCCCTTCCTGGCGTGGACGCTGCGGGCGAGGATGGGGAAATCCTCCCGCACCCGCTGCACGTCGTAGGCTTGGTTCAGGATGGCATCGGACATGTTATTTCTGCTCCTCCAGCCAGCCGGCGATGATCCCCTGGAAGGCGTCGCGGATCGACTCCTCGGCGATTTCCTCCAGCGATTCGGACAGGAAGGCGCCGATCAGCAGGCCCTGGGCCGTGTCGCGGTCGATGCCGCGGGCGCGCAGGTAGAACAGCGCGTCGTCGTCCAGTTCGCCAGCGGTGCAGCCATGGCTGCACTTCACGTCGTCGGCGTGGATTTCCAGTTCCGGCTTGCTGTCGATCTCGGCGCCGTCGGACAGCAGCAGGGCGCGGTTCAGCTGATAGCCGTCGGTCTTCTGCGCATCCGGGCAGACGGTGATCTTGCCCTGAAACACCGCGCGCGCCGTGTCGTCGATCACGCCCTTGTAGACCTCGCGGCTGGTGCCGTTCGGCTTGGCGTGGACGATCACCGTGGTGGTGTCGGCATGCTGGGTGCCGCGGACCAGATAGCCGCCGCTGACATGGGTCCGCGCCTCGGTCCCGTCCAGGCGGCTGACCACCTCGTTGCGCGACAGCTTTGCACCCGTGGTCAGGATGAAGTTGTCGTAGCAGCCGCCGGTCGCCACCGTCGCCGCGATGTGCGACAGGTGGATGGCGCCGCCGCCTTCGCGCTGCGACTTGTAATGGTGCAGGGTGGCGCCTTCGCCGACGAAGACCTCGGTCACATGGTTGGACAGTGTGGTGCCGGCGCCACGGCCGACATGGTGTTCGACCACCACCGCCTTCGACCCGGCCTCTGCGATCAGCAGGCTGCGCGGATGGCAGGAGGTCGCCTGGGCCTCGGTCCCGACGGAGACGTAGACCAGCTCGACAGGGCGTTCGACCTGAACGCCGGCCGGCACATGCAGGACCGCGCCGTCGGCGAGATAGGCGCTGTTCAGCGCCACCAGGGGACGGTCATCCGCCGCGGCGAGGCGGCCGATATGGTCGGCCAGCAGGTCGGAATGCGTGGTCAGCGCGGCGGCGAGACTCAGCAATTCGACGCCCGGCGGCAGCCCCTCGACGGAGGACAGGTCGGCGCGGAAACGGCCGTCGACGAAGACCAGGCGCGGCCCGTCCTGCCCCTCGGCCCGCACCGTCGGCAGCAGGTCGATGGTGGCCGCCGCCGGGCCGGCCGGCTGGAAGCTGACCTTGGCGAGGTCGCGCAGGTTGGTGTAGCGCCAGCTCTCGTTCCTGATCGTTGGCAGGCCGACGGCGGCGAATCGCTCGCGGCCCGTCGCACGCAGCTCGGTCAGCCAGGACAGGCCGCTGCCGGGCAGCCCGGAGCCCACCCGATCGAGCGGAGCCAGGAAGGCCGGCGCCGTCGCCGGATCGGCGCCGCGTGTCGAGTAGGTCATCGGCTGAAGGGGGGAGGAGTGTGCCGTCATCACGCCGCCTCGCTCGCGCCGAAGTCGCGGTAACCGTTCTTCTCCAGCTCCAGCGCCAGTTCCTTGCCGCCCGATTTCACGATGCGGCCGGCGGCCAGGACGTGCACATAGTCGGGAACGATGTAGTCGAGCAGGCGCTGGTAGTGGGTGATGACCAGCATCGACCGCTCCGGCGAGCGGAGCGCGTTGACACCCTCGGCCACGATCTTCAGCGCGTCGATGTCCAGGCCGCTGTCCGTCTCGTCGAGGATGGCGAATTTCGGCTCAAGCATCGCCATCTGCAGCGTTTCGTTGCGCTTCTTCTCGCCGCCGGAGAATCCGACATTGACCGCGCGCTTCAGCATCTCGTCCGACATGCCCAGCGCCTTGGTCTTCTCGCGGATCAGCTTCAGGAACTGCATGGCGTCCAGCTCCTTCTCGCCGCGATGCTTGCGGATGGCGTTGATCGCGGTCTTCAGGAAGGTTGTGTTGCCGACGCCGGGGATTTCCACCGGATACTGGAAGGCCAGGAAGACGCCCTCGGCTGCCCGCTCTTCCGGCTCCATCGCCAGCAGGTCCTTGCCGTAGTAGGTGACCGAACCTTCCGTGACCTCATAGCCGTCGCGGCCGGCCAGCACGTAGGACATGGTGCTCTTGCCGGCGCCGTTCGGGCCCATGATGGCATGGACCTCGCCCGGACGGATGGTCAGGTCGACCCCCTTGAGGATTTCCTTGCCGTCCACGGTGGCGTGCAGGTTCTTGATTTCGATCATCGTCTTGGCCTCGTTGTCTTCTTCAGGCTTCCGGCACGCCGTCCGGTGGCTTCACTCCGTCCTCCGCCGCTCCTCGGGGAAGCGGGGAGGGCATCCCTTACCCCACGCTGCCTTCCAGGCTGATGCCCACCAGCTTCTGCGCTTCCACGGCGAACTCCATGGGGAGTTCCTTCAGGACCTCCTTGCAGAAGCCGTTGACGATCAGGGACACAGCGTCCTCCTCCGAAATGCCGCGCTGGCGGCAGTAGAACAGCTGGTCCTCGCTGATCTTGGCCGTCGTCGCCTCGTGCTCGATGCGGGCGGAACGGTTGCGGCTCTCGATGTAGGGGACCGTGTGGGCGCCGCATTTGTCGCCGATCAGCAGGCTGTCGCACTGTGTATGGTTGCGCGCCCCCTCCGCCCTGGGCAGGATCTTCACCAGCCCGCGGTAGGTCTGCTGCGCCTTGCCGGCCGAGATGCCCTTCGACACGATCGTCGAGCGGGTGTTCTTGCCGATGTGGATCATCTTGGTGCCGGTGTCGGCCTGCTGGAAGTTGTTGGTGATGGCGACCGAATAGAACTCGCCCACCGAATTGTCGCCCTGCAGGATGCAGCTCGGATACTTCCAGGTGATCGCCGAGCCGGTCTCCACCTGCGTCCAGGAGATCTTGGAGTTCCTGCCGCGGCAGGCGCCGCGCTTGGTCACGAAGTTGTAGATGCCGCCGACGCCCTCCTCGTTGCCGGGATACCAGTTCTGGACCGTCGAGTATTTGATGGTCGCATCGTCCATCGCCACCAGTTCGACCACCGCGGCGTGCAGCTGGTTCTCGTCGCGCTTGGGCGCCGTGCAGCCTTCCAGATAGCTGACGTAGGACCCCTCATCGGCGATGATCAGCGTCCGCTCGAACTGGCCGGTGTTGGCCTGGTTGATGCGGAAATAGGTGGACAGCTCCATCGGGCAGCGCACGCCCTTGGGGATGTAGACGAAGCTGCCGTCGGTGAAGACCGCACAGTTCAACGTCGCATAATAGTTGTCGGTATAGGGCACCACCGAGCCGAGATACTTCTTCACGAGTTCCGGGTGCTTTTGCACCGCCTCGGAGATCGCGCAGAAGATGATGCCCATCTCCTCCAGCTTCGCCTTGAAGGTGGTGGCGACCGAAACGCTGTCGAACACGGCGTCCACGGCGATAGCCGGGCTCTTGCCCTCCGACCCCTCGACGCCGGCCAGGATCTCCTGCTCACGCAGCGGGATGCCCAGCTTCTCGTAGGTCTTCAGCAGTTCGGGATCGACCTCGTCCAGCGACTTCGGCCCGGCCTTCTTCTTCGGCGCCGCATAATAATGCGCGTCCTGATAGTCGATGGGCGGGAAGCTGACGGCGGCCCATTGCGGCTCCTCCATCGTCTGCCAGACGCGGAAGGCCTTCAGGCGCCATTCCAGCAGCCACTCCGGCTCCTCCTTCTTGGCGGAGATGAAGCGGACGATGTCCTCGTTGAGGCCCTTCGGCGCGACGTCGGATTCGATGTCGGTCGTGAAGCCGTACTTGTACTTCTGCTCCGTGACGGCGCGGACCTGCTCGACGGTTTCCGGTTGGGCGGCCATGGCTTTGCCTCGTCCTTCTCAAGAATGCTGTTCGGTGCGCGCCGTTCAGTGCGCAGGGCGGGCCGGCTGGGCGGCTGTTGAAGTCGTTGCGGCTGCCGGGGCCGGGAAGGTGATCGGGACCATCATGTCGGCCAGCGACACCTCCTCCAGCGCGCCGCGGATGGCGCGGTTCACCTTTTCCCAACCGCCGCGCATGGGGCAGAGCTGCTCCACGCCGCACTGGCTGTCGGCACCGTCGACACAGGCGGTCAGCGCGATGGGACCGTCGAGCGCCGTGATGATTTCCGCGATGGAGATTGCATCGGCCGGCCGGCTCAGCGCATAACCGCCAGCGGCACCGCGCTGGGAGGTCGTGAGCCCGGCTGGCGTCATCGCCTTCATCAGCTTGGCGACGGTGGGAGCGGGAACGCCGGTACGGTCGGCAAGATGGGCGACGGTATGGACCGTGCCGACCTGGCGCGCCATCTCGCTCAGCACGACGATGGCATAGTCGGTCAGCTTGCTCAGCCGGATCATGCCCACACCCCGTTTCACCCCGGTTTCGAATACAGGACCAATTTAGTCCTGATTGCTCCGGGGGGCAAGGGGCGTTTGTCGATTAAAGTGCAGGGTTTCCGCGGGTTTCCGGCGGATGCATGGCAGATGCGCCGACAATACCCGTCAACGCCGCTCGGTTATAACGTGGTGATTCTCCCCACGCTACAGCGAAGCCGCAGGTCAGGGGACAGGATGCGGCGGTTTGCCGCAGGATGGTAAAAGAGACCCCCAATGCGGAAAACCCCGCGCCGGGGGCGGCGCGGGGTCAGTCCGGTGACGATGGAAGCGGGGATCAGCCCGGCTTCTTCACTTCCTCGCGGGCGGCGCTGGTGGCTTCGGAGACGACGTCGCGAACGTCTTCCTTGGCCGACTCGACTGCGGTCTGTGCCGCGGCCTGGGCGGCGCGGGTGCCGCGGTCGAGCGCGTCCATCGCGATGGCCTTTGCCCGATCAGTGGCCTCGTCGGCATAGTCGCCGACCCACTGCTTCTCATAGCGCGTGCCGGGCAGGGCGGCGCCGATGGCCGCACCCAGCGCCACGCCCATGGCGCCGGCGACGATGGGATGATCCTCGACGAGGTCCCAGAAGCCGGTCGACATGTCGTGCGCGCGGTGGCGAAGATGGTCGGCCGACGGCGTCATGGAGGACAGGCGCGACATGCCGCGGCTGACATAGCCCTGCGACTGGCGCTGGCTGTGGAGGTCGCTCCGGCCGGACACAGGGTCGGACACATGGCCGTTGTCCGAACCGCCCACCATGCCGCTGACGGTGCCCGACGCGCTGTCGTAGGCGGAGCTGACCGCGCCCGAGGCGCTGTCATAGGCCGAGCTGGCGGCGTTGCGGACGCTCTCGCCGGCGTCGCTCAGGGTTTCGCGGGCATAGTCCACGGCGTCGCCCATGCGGTGGCGGGCGTTGCGGACCGTGCTGGAGCGGGCGATGCGGCGGTCGTAGCCGGTGCTGGACAGGGCCAGCCAGCCCAGACCGATGCCGATCAGCGCCAGCGGGATCGGGTTGCTGGTGACGCTGTCCAGCACCGAACCGGAGGGCTGGGACTGCCGGCGATTGTAATGGATGGTCTGGCCGCTTTCGTAACGGTCGGTCTGGTGCAGACTGGCGCGCTGGGGCGGGGTGTCCGGCGTCGACGGCGAATAGGTGTGCTTCATGGAATTCTCCATCAGGGATTGGGGGGACCACCGCGTCAGACTGTCGCGCAGACGGGATGTCCGGTCGCGCAGCGCATCGATGGTGCCGCCGATGCGCGCGCGGCTGGCGCGGATGTCACCCTCCAGGGCGTCGAGATTTTTCGATTGACGATCGTCGTCCGTCATCGGCCGGTCCCTCAGCGGGCAAGCTGGGATTTCGCCCAGCGCTTGTCCTCGTCCAGCGTGTTCATGGTGCGGCGGGGGCGGAGGTTGGCGGGGCTCAGCCGGTTCTTGCCGACGTAAGCCAGGATGCCGCCCACCGCCAGAACCGTCACGCCGACGATCAGCGCGGACAGCCACGGGGCCAGGACGTTGGACAGGCCGAGAACCGCGGAGGCAAGCAGGACCAGGACGCCGGCGAAGGCGACCAGTCCGCCGACGGCGATGAAGGCCACGCCACCGGCGGCCTCGGCGGCCTTGTCGGTCAGCTCGGCCTTCGCCAACGCGATCTCGGATCGGGCGAGGTTGGCGGATTCGCGGGCGAGATCGGCGAACAGGCCGGCGAGCGGCCGGTCCTGCCGCGGATCCCGCGGCTCGTCATAGCGGTTCTCGGCGGCGCTCATGGACGCTGACCCTGCGGCTTGGAGGTGGAGGAGCTGGCCCCGGCAGGGCCGCCCTGGCTACCGCCCTGGACGCTGCCGACCTCGGTGGCGCCGGAGTTCACGGTGCTGGCGCCGAGAGCGGTGTCCGCCGACGGCGAGGCGCCGTGGCCGGTGACCGAGGCCGGGGCGGTGGACATCGGCATGCCGATGCGGCCGGCGGCCGGCTTCGGCTCTTCCAGACGCTCCGATCCGCGTTCGGAGTCCATGCGGCCGGCGAGACGGCCGGTGTTCACAGCCGACGACCCCGTCGTCGGGGTGTCGGCGCTGTGGGGCGGGGTGCTGCGGCCGACGGACTCGCCGATGCCGCCGGCCATGCCACGGCTGGGGGCGGAGCCGCGGCCCGTGTCCCGGCCGGTATCGCGGCCGGTGTCGTAGGAGGCGCCGCGGGCGGTGCGCACGGATTGCGACGGGTGCGCAGTGCCGCGAAGCGAGGTCGAGGCGCGGTGCATGCGGCGGTCGCTGGAGCTTTTGAGGAAACGCGCGGCGAGGAATCCGACGGCGAAGGCGGCACCGATGAACACCTCGGGCTGGCGGCGGGCGAAGCCCTCGACCTCGCCGACGATGTCGTCGACGGAGGCGTCGCGCAGCATGTCGGCGACACGCTCGACGCGGCTGGCCGCCTGCTCGGCGTAATCGGCGACCACGCCGCCATTCTCCTCGTTCAGCTGCTCGGCGGCCTTGTGCAGGGCGTTGGCGACGCCGCCCAGCTGATCGGCGGCGCGGCCGGTCTGCTGCTCCAGCAGCGAGCGGATGCGGCCCTGGGCGTTGCCCAGCGTCTCGCGCCCGGTGGACATCACATCGTCGGCCGCGCGGTTGACGGTCTTCTTCATCTCATCGACGCTGCCGCCGGCGTTCGAGCTGCCGGCAGCGAAATTTCCGGTCGGCGGGCTTCCAGCGGTTGAACTTCCGGTCGTGGAGCCGGTCGGGGTCGGTCCGCCGGTGCCGGTCATGTCGCGGTTCGGCATCTTGTCTTTCCTCCTCGGGGATTCCGGTATTCCGTGGCTCCGCGCCTGCGGCTTCAAACCGCCCGTTGCGGAAGCGGGTGTCGGGAAGTGAAACACGGCCCAGGCCTTCGGGGTTCCACGCACGCACCGCGCGAAATGGACAGTTTCTCCGATTGTGCTAAACTTTGCCGCGAACAGGTTGGTTCGGCCGAACTGGGGGTGGCGGCATGAGCGTCTTCAGCGTGGTGGCCGACGGTCAGGCCGGACTTTTCCGTCTGCAGCAGGCGAAGAAGCCGTGGGAGAAGGAGCTGCAGGCCAAGGACGCCCACGGCCAGCTCGCCCAGAAGGCGGAGCGCGCGCAGGCGTTGACCCAGGCCGCGACAAAATGGCAGAGCGACCATGCCAGCGCCCAGGCGGCGCTGGAGGAGGCGAGGCGGGTCGGCGGGCCCAAGCAGGCGGCTGCCGCGCGGCTTGAGCAGGTCGAACGCAAGATCGAGCAGTTGAAGCTGGCGATGCGCTTTGCCCAGGGCGATCCGCAGAAGCTGGCGACCCTGGCGCGGGAGGCGGCGCTGCTGGCGCGCGAGGCCGGGCGCGCCGCAAAGGAATATGGGGCCGGCATCAAGGCCGCGGCGGAGTTGGGGCTGCCGGGCGATGCCACCGGCGGCGCCACGATGCTGTCGTCGGAGACGACGATCACCCGCACGACCACCAGCCTGACCCTGCAACAGACCGAGGTGACGCTGACCATCGGCATCTCGACGGGGGAGGGGGCGTCGGCCGCCGCCGGTTCCGCGGCAAGCACCGCCGACCTGATGGCGGCCGATGCCGGCGCCGATGCGGATGCGCAGTCCGCGGGGGCGGAGGAGATGCGGGACGGCAAGCTGCCCGCCGACATCGCCCGCCTGGTGGAGGATGTGCTGTCGGGCCTGGGCAACGGCGGGATGACCGCCGCCAGCCCGTCCGACACCGATCCGTCCGACACCGATCCGTCCGCTGCCGGCCAGCCTGCCGCCGGTCAATCCGGCGCGCCGACTGCCGGCACCGGCGGGCGAAGCGCGATGATTCAGCAGCTGATGTCCGACAACGCCTTGAAGATGTCGCGCTACCGCGAGGCCGACACCTTCGGCCAACGGGTTGAGGGGGTGCTCGCCACCTCCAAGCGCATCATCGGCGAGGCGAAGGCCGCCAACATGCTGGACGAGTCTGAAAAACGGCGGCGCGAGCGGCGGGAAGGCTTCAAGGCCGACGACAAGATGGTCGAAGCCGCCCAGAAGGAGGTCAACGCCCTGCGCGCCGCGGCGCTCGGGTCGGCCAAGGAGCTTGGGCAGGCGCTCGGGGGCACCGGAGCGCTCGGCGGCAGCACTGCGGAGGGGGCGCAGGCGCCGGCCCCGTCGACCGCCGCCGCCTCGGTTGTCCAGCCCGCCTCCCAATCGGCTGCCGTGCTTAATCTATTGGCGTGAGCGCGGCCGGTCCGGTGCCGGCCGCCTGCTACCATTTCTCCATACGCTGCGGTGCGACATTGTGTTGACCGGGTCAATCGGAAGACGCGATAACCGATGAACCAAGACTCCCGGAGAGGAGTCTGCGAACCGAGCGCAAGAGAATGGGACACGCAACGAGATGAGCAACTGGATCCGCCGTGGCGGCCTCGAAATCGCCCGCCCGCTGTACGACTTCATCAATGACGAGGCGCTGCCGGGGACCGGTGTCGACGCCGACCGTCTCTGGACCGGCCTCGACCAGCTCCTGCACGAGCTGGCGCCGCGCAACAAGGCTCTGCTGGACAAGCGCGACAGCCTGCAGGCGCAGATCGACGGCTGGCACACCGCCCGCCGCGGCAAGCTCTTCGATCAGGCCGAGTACGAGTCCTTCCTGCGCGAGATCGGCTATCTGGTACCGGAGGGCGGCGACTTCGCCGTCGGCACCGGCAAGGTCGATCCGGAGATCGCCTCTCTCGCCGGCCCGCAGCTGGTGGTGCCGATCACCAATGCCCGCTATGCCCTGAACGCCGCCAACGCGCGCTGGGGCAGCCTGTACGACGCGCTGTACGGCACCGACGCCATCCCCGGCACCCCGGCGGCCGGCGGCTATGACGCCGCCCGCGGCGCGCAGGTGATCGCCTGGGCCCGCAAGTTCCTCGACGACAGCGTTCCGCTGGCCGACGGCAGCCATGCCGACGCGACCGGCTATGCGGTCGAGGGCGACGCGCTGGCGGTGACGCTCAAGAGCGGTGGCAAGACCAGCCTGAAGGACAAGGCCGCCTTCGTCGGCTGGCAGGGCGAGGCCTCGGCGCCGTCGGCGGTGCTGCTGGTCCAGAACGGCACCCACATCGAGATCCGCATCGACCGGAGCAGCGTGATCGGCAAGGGCGATGCCGCCGGCGTCGCCGACGTCGTGCTGGAAGCCGCGCTGTCGACCATCCAGGACTGCGAGGATTCCGTCGCCGCCGTGGATGCGGAGGACAAGGTCGTCGCCTACCGCAACTGGCTGGGCCTGATGAAGGGCACGCTGGAGGCCAGCTTCCCCAAGGGCGACAAGACCGTCGTCCGCAAGCTGAACCCCGACCGCACCTACACCACGCCGACCGGCAGCGTCACCCTGCATGGCCGCAGCCTGCTGCTGGTCCGCAACGTCGGCCACCTGATGACCATCGACATGGTCAAGCTGTCCGACGGCAGCGAGGCGCCGGAAGGCATCCTCGACGGCGTCTTCACCTCGCTGATCGCGCTGCACGACCTGAAGGCCGAGGGTGGCCTGCGCAACAGCCGCGCCGGCTCGGTCTACATCGTGAAGCCGAAGATGCACGGGCCGGAGGAGGTCGCCTTTGCCGACGAGCTGTTCGGCCGTGTCGAGGATCTGCTGGGCATGGCCCGCAACACCCTCAAGGTCGGCATCATGGACGAGGAGCGCCGCACCAGCGTCAACCTCAAGGAGTGCATCCGCGCCGCCAAGGACCGGGTGGTGTTCATCAACACCGGCTTCCTTGACCGCACAGGCGACGAGATCCACACCTCGATGGAGGCCGGCCCGGTCGTTCGCAAGGCGGCGATGAAGGCCACCAAATGGATCTCCGCCTATGAGGACAACAACGTCGATGTCGGGCTGCGCGCCGGTCTGAAGGGCCGTGCCCAGATCGGCAAGGGCATGTGGGCGATGCCCGACCTGATGGCCGACATGCTGGTCGCCAAGATCGGCCATCCGAAGGCCGGCGCCAACACCGCCTGGGTGCCGTCGCCGACCGCCGCCACCCTGCACGCCACCCACTATCACGCGGTGAACGTGGCCGAGGTGCAGGACCAGCTGGCCAAGCGGCAGGCCGCCGCCCTGTCCGACATCCTGACCATCCCGCTCGCCGACCGCCCCAACTGGTCGGAGGACGAGATCCGGCAGGAGTTGGAGAACAACGCCCAGGGCATCCTCGGCTATGTGGTGCGCTGGATCGACCAGGGCGTCGGCTGCTCCAAGGTGCCGGACATCCATGACGTCGGGCTGATGGAAGACCGCGCCACCCTGCGCATCTCCAGCCAGCACATCGCCAACTGGCTGCACCACGGCATCTGCACCGAGGCCCAGGTGATGGAGGTCATGAAGCGCATGGCTGCCGTCGTCGACAAGCAGAATGCCGGCGACCCGCTGTACAAGCCGATGGCCGGCAACTTCGACGGCAGCATCGCTTTCCAGGCCGCCTGCGATCTGGTGTTCAAGGGCCGCATCCAGCCGAACGGCTACACCGAGCCGGTCCTGCATGCGCGCCGCCGTCAGGTGAAGGCGGCGGGGTGAGGTTTGTCTTCGCTGCGGGGGGCCTTGCTCCCCGCAGCATTTATTCCGAGTGGCCGATGTCCAGAACCCGCACCGCCACCTGCTTGGTGTAGGGGCTGGCGGCGAAATACTCGTAACGGACCGCGTTCTCGGCGGCAAACTCCTGGAACGCCCGGTACTCGTCGTCGCGCCAGCTGCGGTTGCCGATATATTCGTCGAAGACGATGATGGTTCCCGGACGCACCCGGTCGGCCAGCGCGGTCAGTACGGTGCGGGCCGAGGCATAGATGTCGCTGTCGACATTGACGAAGCGCACCGGCCCCGGATGGGCCGACAGGAACGGCGGCAGGCTGTCCTCGAACCACCCCACATGCAGGCGGGCGTTGTCGCGCACCGGCGGCAGCTGGCTGCCGGTGGTCAGCACGCCGCGGGGAGAGTTGACCCAGCCCTCCGGCAGGCCCTCGAACGAATCGAAGCCGTGGACCTCCTGGCCGGCCGCGTCGGCGATGTGGTCGAGCGAGGTGCCGCGCCGCACGCCGAACTCCAGCACCAAACCGGGTGTGGCGGCGCAGGCGACGGCGTGACGCAGCAGCCGGCCGCTGTTGCCGAACAGCCGGAAGTCGGCGGAGAGCTTCGGCAGCAGCGCCTTGACCCCGTCGGGCAGCGGGCGGCGCTTCGGGTTGTCGCCGACCTCCGCCGCTTCCACCGCGTCGGCCTCGGCATCGCGGCCGAGCAGCCGCAGGGTGGCGGCGAGATAGCCCCAATATTTGCCGGCGGCACCGCCGCAGCGGGTGGCGCGGCGCAGGCGGCGCAGGGCCTCGTCGGGGCCATGATCGTGCAGGGCCTGGGCATGGCTGCCGAACCAGCCCGCGGCATGCTCGGGATCGTCGGCCAGCAGCGCATCGAAATGGGCCAGCGCCTCCCGGTCATGCCCGAGATAGGCGGCGGCGGTGGCGGCCTCGAAGCGGATGTCGGGGGAAAGGTCGCCGGTGGCCAGCGCCTCGCGCGTCACGGCGATCGCGTCGGTGTAGCGGGCGTCGCGGCGCAAGGCCCCGGCCAGCGCCGCCGTCAGGTCGGGGCGTCCGGGGGCGAGGCGCAGCGCACGCTCCAGCAAGGTGACGGCTGGGAAGGGGGCGTTGTCGGCCTGATGGGCCTTGGCGAGGAAGGCGAGACGGTCGGCGTCTGCGGGGCTGTCGGCCAGCACCCGGCGCAGACAGGCGATGGCGGCGGCCGGACCGCGATGGCCGAGATGGGCCAGCCCCAGCAGATGGAGCCGCTCGATCCCGGAGCACGGGGGTGCGCCGCGAAGCAGGCGCAGGGCGGGGCGGTAACGGCGCGCGTCTATCAGGGCGCGCGCCTCGTCCAGTACGGTGTCAGCAGTCAAAATGACTCGTCGTCAGGGCAGCCGGCGGAAGGTCCAAACCGACGCCGGCGGAAGGTTCCGGGCGATCCAGGCATGACGCCGCGGTTTCAGCCGCAGCCGCCGGATCAACTCCGGATTCACCGGGGCGAAGGGACCATAGGTGAATTGCACGAAAACCCCGTCGGGCGCCAGCACGGAAAAGGCACCGCGCACGATCCGCGCCTGCACCGACAGCGGCATGGCGATCAGCGGCAGACCCGACACCACGGCGTCGCAGCTTTCCCAGCCATGGGCCTGAACGATCCGGTGCACCCGCGTCGCGTCGCCGCGCACCACCGTCGCGTCCGGATGCAGCAGCGAGAGATGGTCGGCAAAGGCGGGGTCCAGTTCGACCATCAGCAGATTGTTCGGAGCGACCCCATGGCCGAGCAGGGCGGAGGTGACGGGACCGGTGCCCGGCCCCAGTTCCACCACGCGGCGGTTGGGACCGCATTGGGCGGCCTTCGCCATGGCCCGGCACAATTCGGTACCGCTTGGAGTTACCGATGCGACCTTCAGGGGTGAGCGAATCCAGCGCTCGACAAAAAGCTTGCGTTCAGCAAGTGACATCGACCGACCTCCCAACAGACGCCGGATCAATTCCTCGGCTCTGCTTCAACCCTTTCTACTGAGTTACGTTTCATTGCGCCAGCCGAATGGATTTTGAACGTTCGTTTAACAAAACCGTGACGCCGCCATGAAATTTTGTGGACATCGAGTATTTTGCGGACTGCGCCGGTGGGGGTAATCCCAATCGTTGCGGTCGGGCCGGATGCCGGGCCCCTGGTGAATTCCGGTCGCCATGTTCTCCTTTTCTTCCACTCCACCGTTGACATGGCCGGGACCGGCGGGGCACCGTTGCGAAATCGGAAGGACTCGGTACCAGGGGACCAGAACACGACATGCCGACGCTCGCGCCCGATCATTCGGACCTGTTCGACGACGTGGGCAAGCCGCCCCGGCTGCTGGAACTCGATGTCGCACGCATCCTGCGCAATCCGGGCATGCCGCGCCGCCATTTCGACCCGGAAGAGATGAAGGGGCTGGCCGATTCGATCGCGCATTACGGGCTGAAGCAGCCGATCCTGGTGCAGGAGGTCGTGGGCGGCCACCGGTTGGTTGCCGGCGAACGGCGACTGCGCGCGCACGAGATGCTGGGGCTGGCGACCATCTATGCGCTGGTCACCTCAGGCAATCCGGACGAGCTGTCGCTGGTGGAGAATGTGCAGCGCGTCGATCTGGACGCGCTGGAACTGGCGGAGGCGCTGGCCCGGCTGATCGACCGCTTCGGCTACACCCAGGAGCAGCTGGGCCGCATCATCGGCAAGAGCCAGAGCAACGTCAGCCACACCCTGCGGCTGAACAGCCTGCCGGAAACCATCAAGCAGGAATATGCCGCCGCCCACCATGACGTGTCCCGCTCCACCCTGATCGAGATCGCCTGGATCAAGGATTTGGACGAGCAGATCGCGCTGTGGGAGCAGGTGAAGGCCGGCGACGGCACCGTCCAGGCCGCCCGCAGCCGCAAGGATGCCGCGAAGGAGCCGTCGTTGCGCACCATGTCGGCGGTGGGCCGTTTCCTCGACGCGCTGCGCCGTGCGACCGCCCGTCTGGGCGACCCGCGGGAACACCGGGCCTATGTCGACGATATGCAACGCCGAGAACTGATCAGTCTGCGCCGCCGTATCGACCTGCTGCTGGGTGACGAGCCGATGGTCGATTGACCTGCTGTGCCCATGTTATCCCGAACCTCGCGCCTTAGTTGCGGCGGGGTTCGGGATGCACGGTTGGGTGGGCGGCTTTACGGACGGTTCGGGTAGAGGCCGGTTACGGCAATGCAGACGGTCTGCCCGATCGCCGGGGACTGGGTGGAGACTTTCTGGGTCGCGCCGGCCGCAGCCTGGGCGATGGCCACCGTGCCGCCGGTGATGCCGGTGCTGGGTACGGTGATGGAGCCGGTGGCCGTCCCCTTCACATTGGCTGCGGTGCCCGGTCCGCTGGTGTTGTACGGACCGTTCAGGGTGACGCCGAGGCCGCCATCCGAGACGCTGGCATCGCCGAGATAGACGGTTCCCGAGGTCGGGGCCGACACCGGGTTGCCGCCGTTGGTGATGGGAACGCTGACGTTGCCTGTGAACGGCACGGTGGTCGAACTGCCCGATCCGCCGCCGGTGCCGGTGAAGGTGGCGGCGTGGGTGTGCGGCTGAAGCGGGACCTGTGCCGGCGCCAGCAGAAGCTCCTGCTGGCCGACCTTGGCGCCAATCGTGATGTTCGCCAGGCCGGGACCGGTGCCGCTGCCGATGGCGGCACGGCCGCGCAGGTCGGGAATGGCGAACAAATCCGAATTGTTGCCGCCATAGCGGTAGCCGATCAATGCGAACAGTGCCTGGTTGTCGCGGACCGTAAGAGTGCGGCCGTCTGCCGTGACATAGCCCTGCGGGCACCAGTCGAACGCGTATGTGCAGATTGTCCCGATATAGGGCTCGACGTTGCAGGCTGATGCGGGGGCGCTGAAAAGGGCCAGGCCGGTCGCCATTGCAAAGCAGGCCGGGAGCAGGTGCTTTCTCATGATGTGTCCCTTTGGATATTGATTGCTTTGTGAGATATCAAGGCTACTCAGGAGAATGTAAAATGTGCTCACACTTCTTCATACGCGCATACTTTTTGCGGAAATACAACTAAAATTGATTTTCCTTCCGCGCGGATCCTTGGGCGTGCGGATTCCGCAAGAATTTCCCGTTCCCGCGCTTCTTTGCCACCCGACCATAGCGATCGCCCGTCCGAGCTGGTGCGGCAGGAGTCGGTGACTCCACGTCGCTGCGCCGTGAGCCGTCAGTCGTTCAGGAAGGGATTGTACAGCCTTTCATTGCCGAAGCTCGACATCGGGCCATGACCGGGAATGAAGGCGATATCGTCACCGTACGGGAACAGCTTGCCACGGATCGAGGCGATCAGGTCGGCGTAATTGCCCTTGGGGAAATCTGTGCGGCCGATCGAGCCCTGGAACAGCACGTCGCCGACGATGGCCAGCTTCGACGGCCGATGGACGAACACCACATGACCGGGGGTGTGGCCGGGGCAGTGCCGGACCTCCAGCCTCTGGTTGCCGACGGTCACGGTGTCGCCGTCCTCCAGCCAACGGTTGGGCGTGAAGGAGCGGACGGGCGGAAAGCCGAACATCTGGCTCTGCATCGGCATGCCGTCGATCCAGAACTGGTCCTCGCGGTGCGGACCCTCGATCGGCAGCGACAGCTTGTCGGCCAGGTCCGCAACCGCGCCGGCATGGTCGATGTGGCCGTGAGTGACCAGGATCTTCTCCAGCGTCACACCCTTCGCCTTCGCCGCAGCAAGGATGCGCTCCAGGTCGCCACCGGGATCGATGGCGGCACCCTTCATCGTCTCGGGGCACCAGAGCACCGTGCAGTTCTGCTGGAACGGGGTGACCGGAACGATGGCGTACTGCATGTCCTGACCTTCGTGCTGCGTGGAGATGTCGGAATGGATCAATCGGCCGCGCGTGACCTTATCGCGCCCGTGGCGGCCGTCGCAAACCATTCGCGCAAAGCCGGTCGCATTGGGCGGCGATTCTGGCTAAGGTCCGCAAGTCCGGGCGGGTGTCATGCCTTCGGGTGGAATACCGGGCCGGCACCAAATGTTAACCACTGAAGCTCTAGACCGGGGCGGACGTACCAGCCGCCGCCGCAAAGAATACGGATTCCGCCGGAATGCTGTCGCAGAAAGCCAAATACGCGTTGCGTGCCCTGATCATGCTGGCGGAGAAGGACAATGGCGATCTGATCCTGATCGCTGACATCGCCGAGCGCGAGAACATCCCGCGCAAGTTCCTGGAAGCGATCCTGGTGGAGTTGCGCAAGGAAGGGCTGCTGTTCGCCAAGCGTGGCAAGAGCGGCGGATACCGGCTTGCGCGGCCGGCGGCGCAGATCACCTTCGGCGAGGTGATTCGCCTGATCGACGGCCATCTGGCACCGATCCCCTGTGCCAGCAAGGCCTCCTTCCGGCCGTGCGAGGACTGCATCGATACGCAGACCTGCTCGGTCCGCTGGCTGATGGTCCAGGTCCGCGACGCCACCGCCGCCGTGCTCGACAACCAGACGCTGGCCGACGCCCTGCGCCATCGCCAGTCGACCGGCAACATCGCCGCCAATTTCGACATCTGACGCTTCCGGCTTTCCCCGTCCATCCTGAAATCGCAATTGAGGCCATGCTTCCGCGTCCCTATGGTTGGCGGGACCAACATGGCTTCAGGAGGGTTCCGGATGTCTGGAGAGAGGGTGGCCGTCGTCACGGCCGGGGGCAGCGGCATGGGGGCGGCTTCCGCGCGCCGTTTGGCGGCCGACGGATTCAAGGTTGCGATCCTGTCCTCCTCCGGCAAGGGCGAGGCGCTGGCCGGCGAATTGGGCGGCATCGGCGTGACCGGGTCGAACCAGTCCACCGACGACCTCAAGCGGCTGGTCGACGCCACCATGGAGCGCTGGGGCCGCATCGACGCGCTGGTCAACAGCGCCGGGCATGGCCCGCGGGGGCCGCTGCTGGAGATCAGCGACGAGGAGTGGCACCGCGGGATTGAGGTCTATTTCCTCAACGTCGTGCGGGCGGTCCGTCTGGTGGCGCCGGTCATGGTGGCGCAAAAGTCCGGCTCCATCGTCAACATCTCCACCGCCTGGGCGTTCGAGCCGAGCGCCATGTTCCCGACCTCCGCCGTCGCACGGGCCGGTCTGGCCGCCTACACCAAGATCTTCGCCGACCAGTATGCGGCGGACAATGTGCGGATGAACAACGTCCTGCCCGGCTGGATCGACAGCCTGCCGGCGACCGAGGAGCGCCGCGAGAGCGTGCCCATGCAGCGTTACGGCAGCAGCGATGAGATTGCGGCCACGGTGGCCTTCCTGGCCTCGCCCGGAGCCGGCTACATCACCGGACAGAACATAAGGGTCGACGGCGGCCTCACCCGTTCGGTTTGAGCCGTAAGGACCTTCGAAAACGAAAAAGGGCCGGCGAAGCGCCGGCCCTTCTGTCTTTGGAGCTCCCCGCCGCCTCAGTCGGCGAACGGGTCGGTCATCAGGATGGTGTCGTCGCGCTCCGGGCTGGTCGACAGCAGGGCGACCGGGGCCTGGATCAGTTCCTCGATGTGGCGGACATACTTGACCGCCTGGGCCGGCAGCTCCGCCCACGAACGGGCGCCGCGGGTGGTGTCCTTCCAGCCTTCGAAGGTCTCGTAGATCGGCTCGACGCGGGCCTGGGCGCCGGCGTTGGACGGGTAATAGTCCAGCTCCTTGCCGTCCAGGCGGTAGCCGACGCAGACCTTGATCTCGTCGAAGCCGTCCAGCACGTCCAGCTTGGTCAGGGCGATGCCGTCGATGCCGCCGGTCTTGACGGCCTGGCGCACCATGACGGCGTCGAACCAGCCGCAGCGGCGCTTGCGCCCGGTGACGACGCCGAACTCCTTGCCCTTCTGGCCGATCAGCTCGCCGATCTCGTCCTTCAGCTCGGTCGGGAAGGGACCGGAGCCGACGCGGGTGGTGTAGGCCTTGCAGATGCCCAGCACATAGCCGACGGCACGCGGACCCATGCCGCTGCCGGCGGCGGCGTTGCCGGCCACCGTGTTGGAGGAGGTGACGTACGGATAGGTGCCGTGATCGATGTCCAGCATCGTGCCCTGGGCGCCTTCGAACAGGATGCGCTTGCCGGCGCGGCGCAGTTCGTCCAGCTGCTTCCAGACGACGGCGGCATAGGGCAGCACCTGCGGGGCGATCTCGCGCAGCGGCTCCAGGATGTCGGCCGGGGTCATTTCCGGCGCGCCCAGCGCGCGGAACAGCGCGTTGTGGTGTGCCAGCAGGGCGTCGACCTTCTCCACCAGCACGGCGTCGTCGGTCAGGTCGCACAGGCGGATGGCGCGGCGGGCGACCTTGTCCTCATAGGCCGGACCGATGCCCCGGCCGGTGGTGCCGATCTTGCCGGCGCCCTTGGCCTCTTCGCGCGCCTTGTCGAGCGCGCTGTGCACCGGCAGGATCAGCGGGACATTCTCGGCGACGATCAGGTTCTCCGGCGTGACGGAAACACCCTTGTCCTTGATCGCGTTCACTTCGCGGATGAAGGCCCACGGGTCGAAGACGACGCCGTTGCCGATGACCGACAGCTTGCTCTGGCGCACGACGCCGGAGGGCAGCAGGCTCAGCTTGTATTCGACGCCGTTGATCACCAGCGTGTGGCCGGCGTTGTGACCGCCCTGGAAGCGCACCACCACGTCGGCCCGGCTGGACAGCCAGTCGACGATCTTGCCCTTGCCCTCGTCGCCCCACTGGGCGCCGACCACCGCAACGTTGGCCATCTCTCGTCTCCGCAAAACTAAAAAGGAACCGCTCGACCTTACCGATCCACCGCAGGGTACCATCCGCGCGGTGTGGGGGTCCGTTCACCCAAGACTCGAACCTGCAGAACGCAAGTTTACCCGACCGGCTTGACGTCCCCGCCGGCCAGCCAATGGCCGCACTGAAGCCGCTTGGCCTCCGCGGCCGCATCGGCAACCGGGGCAAGCCCGGCCACCGTAACCCAACCGTCAGCCCGCAGCCGGCGCGCCGTGTCCCAGCCGGTACCGTGCGGCACATACACGCGCCCCGGCGCCTTGGCCGGCGGAACGGCGCGCAGCAGCGTGTCCATATACAAGGTGAAGCCGGTCGCCGGTTCTCCCCGGCCATCCCCCTTGGCATCGCCCTGGGCCCCGGCACGATAGCGCCCGCCCTGGCCAAGCTCGCCCGCCGCGCGGGAGAACAGGGTGAAGCTGAGGCCGGTCTGGTATTCGAAGCCGCGATGCTCCACCAGATCGACGGTCACCGTCAGGTCGGGCATCGCCGCGTGCAGCAGGGCCAGCGTGTCGGTCAGCCGGCGGCGGTCCTTCTCGGCGCCCTCCGGCAGCGGCAGTGCGGCCAGCGCCTGCATCGCGCGGTCGGCCGGGCCGGAGGCGCTCATCAGCGACTCCAGCAACGCCCCCGCCGGTCCCCCGACAGCGGCCACGGCGGCGGCATCCTTGCGGTCGAGCGCCGCACGCAGCTGCCGGATCTCATCCTCGCCAAGGCCGAGCCCGGCGCAGATGCGCGACACCATGGTGGGAACGCAGAGGTCGACCGACAGGTGCGGCACGCCGATGGCGGTCAGCGCCTGGACGGCCAGCAGGACCACCTCGGCATCCGCCTCCGCCTCGAGCGCGCCGATCAGCTCGACGCCGACCTGGGTGAACTGGCGTTCCGGGCGCAGCTGCGATCCCTTCACCCGCAGAACCTGCCCGGCGTAGCACAGCCGCAGCGGCCGGGCCTCGTTCTTCAGGCGGGTGGTGGCGATGCGGGCGATCTGCGGCGTGATGTCGGCGCGGACCGCCATCATCCGCTGCGAATGCGGGTCCATCAGCCGGAAGGTCTGCTTGGACATCGCCGCACCGGGTCCGGAGAGCAGGTTCTCCTCGAACTCGACCAGAGGCGGATCGACCCGGCGGTAGCCTTGCGCGGCGAATTCCGCCAGCAGGCGTTCGACGGCGGCCGCCTCGTGCGCCGCTTCGGACGGCAGCACGTCGTGCAGTCCGGCGGGAAGCAGGGCGGAACTCAATGCGTCGGCAGGCATGACCAGCGTCGTCTCGTTTCAGGCAAGGAACAGGGTGCCGCGGCGAATGTCGGACACACGGGGCGGGCTAATACCCGACACCCGCGCCGCATGCAAACGGAAAAGCCCCGCACTTCGGCGGTATCTCCCCTGCGCGGCCGGGGCAGATGGAGGACGTCGCGGGAATTTCGTGGCCTTTGCCGGACAAAGTGTCGCTGTGGGGAACGTGGGGGAGTGCTCAGCCGGCGTCCGCCGGTCCGATCTCGTCGTCGAAGGCACCCGGCAGGTCCTTTTCCGGAAGCTCGGCGGAAGGGGGCGCCGGCGAAACCACGGCGAAGCTGCTGGCGTCGTTCTTCGGCCGCAGGATGGTCAGNCGTGGTCGCCGATGCGCTCCAGGTTCTTCGCCATGAACAGCAGATGGGTGCAGGGCGTGATGTTGCGCGGATCCTCCATCATGTAGGTCAGGACCTCGCGGAACAGGCTGGTGTAGAGGTCGTCCAGTTCCTCGTCGCGCTCCCAGGCGGCGATGGCCTTGTCCACGTCGCGCTCGATGTAGGCGTCCAGGACCTCTTTCAGGATGGCTTCGACCAGCCGGCCCATGCGCGGGATGCCGGCAGCCGGACGCACCACCGGCACCTGGGCAAGGGCCAGCGACCGTTTGGCCACGTTGGCGGCATAGTCGCCGATGCGTTCCAGGTCGGCTGAAACCTTCAGGGCCGAGACGATCTCGCGGAGATCCTGGGCCATCGGCTGACGCAGGGCCAGCAGCCGCACCGCCTCCGCGTCGATATCGCGTTCGTAGGCATCGAGCCGGGCGTCGGCCTGCATCACCTGGGAGGCCAGCCCGACATCGCGCCGCGATACCGCCTTGACGGCGGCCGCCACCTGGGCCTCCGCCACGCCGCCCATCTGGGTGACAAGGTTCGACAGGCGCTGGAGTTCCTGCGCGAAGGAGCGGACGATGTGTTCGGTGCCCATGATTCGGTCGTGACGTCCCATTGATGCCCGTCCCGACCGCCGCGACCGGAACGGTCGCCTGGGCGCGGGACGCGTACAGTACCGTCGGGTGATGACGCCGGAATGGCGGCTTCATTGCGGTTTCATGACAATCTCGCGGCGGTTGTAGGGCAGGCGTTACAGACAATGGGGTGTCGAGGCGGCGCATTGGATTTGAAGTAACTCGGTAACTTCGCTAAAGGGTATTCAGCCATATTGAATCCGTCCGCAGCGGGTATGCCCCGTTGCATAGACCGGGAGGCCGTTTCCATGTCCGTCGCGTTCCAGATGCCCGCCCGCGCGGTCGTCGCCGGCGCCTTGCTTCTGCTGACTGCCTCTCCGGAGGCGCTGGCCGCCGATCCGGCGCCTGCCGCGGTGGGTGCCGCGCCCACCGCGCTGGTGGAGGATGTTTCGGACGGTGTCGACGGCGTGCAGCCGATGGATTATCTGCCGGCCGGTCGCACCGTGGCGCTGAAGTCCGGCCAGACGCTGACGCTGAGCTATTTGGAATCCTGCGTGAACGAGACGATCACCGGCGGTTCGGTGACGGTCGGCGCCCGCGAGTCGGCGGTTCAGGGCGGAACCATCGACCGCCACACGCTGCCCTGTGACGGCGG
This sequence comes from Azospirillum humicireducens, assembly GCF_001639105.2. NCBI lineage: Bacteria > Pseudomonadati > Pseudomonadota > Alphaproteobacteria > Rhodospirillales > Azospirillaceae > Azospirillum > Azospirillum humicireducens. Next base: position 646,540 of record NZ_CP028907.1, on the reverse strand, counting down.
CAAACTTCTGCTGGCGTCGAACGAGGCGGGCAAGGCGGGGGTGACCGTCTTCCGCAGCGCGCCCATCGCCCTGCCGGGCATGAAGGCGCCGCTGCCCAAGCCGGACTTCACGCTGTACAAGACCCATCCTGTGCTGATCCTGTCGGCTCCCGGCCCGGTCACCATCGACCGGCTGGATATGCAGGGCATCGCGCTGACCACGGTCAATGTCCCCGGCACGACTCTGGATACCGCCAAGGGGGGCACCGGGCTGGAACCCGGCGGCCTCTACAAGGTTTCCGCCGGCCAGAAGTCCTTCGTCGTCAAGATCGACGACAAGGCGGTTGCCGGCGGCGGTCCGGCTCTTGGCCGGCTGATCCGTTTCTGACCGGTCCGGCGTGAGGCTGCCGACGATGACGCTGCCCCGGCGGGTGAGGCTGGTCCTGCTGGGCGCTGTCACGCCCATCGTCGCAGGGCTTCTGGCGCTGGCGGCCTCGCCATCGCTGCAGGGTCCGTCCATCGACAGTCTCTATTGGCTGCGCGAGCATCTGTACGGCCCCCGGCCGGCGCCCGACCCGTCGCCGGTGGTGGTGGTCGGCATCGACGAGGAGACCTACCGCCGCCCGCCCTTCGCCGGCACGCCGCAGGCGCTGTGGGGGCCGCGGCTGGGCACGGTGCTGGGGGCGATACTGGACGGCGGGGCGGCGGCCATCGGTCTCGACCTTGTGCATCCGACCTCCGTCGAGACGCTGATCCCCGGTTTCGAGCGCGACTATCTGCTGACCCTGCGCCGCGGCGGCAAGGAGGGCCGGCTGGTGCTGGCCAAGGTGCAGCACCAGAGCGACCCGCTGATGCCCTACCGCGGCTATATGATCGCCGCCGGCATCAACAATATCCGCTCCGTCAATCTTGTCGAGGATCCCGACGGCGTGCTGCGCCGCGTGCCGCTGACGCTGAGCGTAAGCGGGTCGGATGGGCAACCGAAGGCCGAGCCCGGCATGGCGGTGGAGGTGGCGTCCCGGGCGCTGAAGGCGCCGCTGGAGCGGGCGGCTGACGGTTCCTTCACGCTGGGCGGCCACCGGCTGCCGGGTGGGGAGGGCAACCGGCTGCTGGTCAACCATGCCACGGCGGCCGGCGCCATCCCGACCTATTCGCTGGCCGACCTGCATGCCTGCGCCGAAGCCGGCAAGGCCGACTATTTTGCCAAGCATTTCAAGGGCAAGGCGGTGATGGTCGGCACCGTGCTTGATGTGGAGGACCGCAAGCTCTCCTCCAACCGCTGGGTGACGAAGCCGGAGGGGCTGAACCTGCCCGAACGCTGTGCCCTGCCGGTGATGAGTGACCTGTATGTCGCCGGCCGCACGCGCGACAGCATTCCCGGTGTCTACATCCACGCCGCCGCCATCTCCAACCTGATGACCCGAGATGCACTATCCGAGGTGGGAAAGCCCGCTGCCGCGGCGCTGGTCCTGCTGCTGGCCGGGGTCGCCGCCCTGGTGACGTTGGCCGCCCGCCCGCCGCTGGCCGCCGCTGGCCTGATCCTGCTGCTGGCCGTCTGGAGCGGGGTGTCGGTCGGGCTGTTCCGGGGCGGTCTGGTCCTGCCCTATCTGCAGGCGGCGCTGGCTGCCCTGCTGGTCTTCCCGCTGGCGCTGGGCTTCCGCTTCGCCGTGCTCGACCGTGACCAGCGGCACATCCGCAATGCTTTCAAGCTCTACCTGCCGGGATCGCTGATCGACGACATGATCGCATCGGGCCAGTCGCCCAGCCTCGGCGGCGAGGAGCGTGACCTGTCGATCTTGTTCTGCGACATCGCCGGCTTTACCAAGATGTCGGAGGGGATGGAGCCGGAAGCGCTTGTCACCGTGCTGAACCGCTATTTCACGGTGATGACCGATATCATCGAGGCACATGGCGGCTTCGTCGACAAATACATCGGCGATGCGGTTCTGGCGGTGTTCGGCGCGCCCTATGCCATCGACAACCACGCCCGCGCCGCGGTGGCGGCGGCGCTGGCGATGCGGCAGGCGATGGCGGACGACCCGACCCTGCTGGCGACCTCCAGCGGACGAGGTTCCAACCGCATCGGCATCGCCACCGGTCCGGCGCTGATCGGCAACATCGGCTCACCGCGCCGCTTCAACTATACGGTGATGGGCGATACGGTGAACCTGGCCTCCCGCCTGGAAGGGGCCAACAAATATTACAACACCGCACTGATGGTCAGCGGCGAGACGGTACGCCATCATGGCGACCCGGAGGCCTTCCGCAGCCTCGACATCGTCCAGGTGGTCGGCCGCAGCGAACCGGTCGAGGTGTTCGAGCCGCTGTCCGAGGCCCGTCGCGCCGATCCCGAGGACCGCGCCCAGCGGGCCGCCTATGCCGCGGCTCTCGACCATTGGCGGGCTGGCCATTTCGACGAGGCGGTGTCCTGCTTCCGTGCCTTGGCAGCCGGCGACGGTGCCGCGTTGGCGATGCTGCACAAGGCGGAAAAGCGCCTCGGCCATCCCGCCGAACCAGGCTGGGCCGGTGTGACCGCGCTCACCGACAAGTAGCTTTCCGGCAGCTCTCTCTTAGGACCGCGATCCCCGCCATGCACCGTTCCGTTCCGTGTTCCGCCCTGCGCCTCGCCCGCCTGTCCGCCCTGCTGCTGGCGGGTGTTGCAGTTCCGCTGCCGGTGCTGGCCCAGTCTGTCTCTCCGGTGCTGCCGCCTTCGCTCGATCCCAATCGGCTGGAGCAGCGTTTCGAGCGTCCGGCGGTGCCGCAATCGGTCCCGGAAATCGAGATGCCGGAGCCGGAGAAGGCTCCGGCTCCCCGCGACGCCGAACGCATCACCTTGACGCTCAGCGAGGTCCGCATCGACGGCAACAGCGTCTATGATGCCGCCAGCCTGTCCGCCCTGTGGCGGGACAAGCTGGGCAAGCCGGTGACACTGGCCGACCTTTATGCCATTCGCGACGCCATCACCGCGCGTTACCGCAATGACGGCTATGTGCTGTCCCAGGCTGTGGTGCCGGCCCAGCGCATCCGTGACGGCATCGTTCGCCTTCAGGTGGTGGAGGGCTATGTCAGCGACGTGGTCGTGCAGGGGGAAGCGGCCGACCGTTTGGGTCTGTTGCAGCGGATGGGGGAGAAGATCAAGGCGTCCCGTCCGTTGCGCATGGCGGACATGGAGCGCTATGTCCTGCTGGCCGACGATCTGCCGGGAGTGGCGGTGAAGACCGTGCTGGAGGCCTCACCCGATACCCCCGGCGCTTCCCGTCTGACGCTTGCCCTGGAACGCACGCCCTTCTCTGGACTTCTGTCTCTGGACAACCGCGGAACCCGATCCGTCGGGCCGATGCAGGTGACCGGCGTCGCCAGTGTCGAGGACCAACTCGGTCTGTTCGAGCGCACCACCGCCCAGGGCATCGTGACCCCGCAAATCCGCGAGCTGCGCTTCTTCGACCTCAGCCAGTTGGTGCCGGTGGATGCCGAGGGCACCACCGTTGAGTACGGCGCCCGCCGTTCCTGGTCGGAGCCGGGAGACAGCGTCCGTCCGCTTGAGCTTTACAGCCTGACGAGTTCCGCCCGCATCGCGGTGGCGCATCCCTTCATCCGCAGCCGGGCGCAGACGCTGCGGGCCGGCGTCAGCTTCACCATCCGCGACAGCCGCACCGATGTGCTGGGCGACAAACTTTCGCAGGACCGGCTGCGCATCGTTGCGGCCAACGTCTCCTACGACTTCGCCGACGATTGGGGCGGCACGACCCTGCTGACGGCGGAGCTGTCCAAGGGGCTGGACATCCTGAACTCCACCTCCTCCGGCAGCGCCAACCTGACCCGCAGCGGCGGGCGCAGCGATTTCCGCAAGCTGCTGGTTTCGGCCCAGCGCAACCAGCCGCTGAACGAGTCGGTGGTCCTTGCGCTGTCCGGTGAAGCGCAGTACAGCCCCGACCAGTTGTTGTCATCCGAGGAGTATGGCGTGGGCGGGAAGCAGTATGGCCGAGCCTTCGATCCGTCGGAGCTCACCGGTGACAGCGGTTTTGCCGGCCGGGCCGAGCTTCAATATATCCTGCCGCTGCAGGAGGAGGGGCTGGATTACGCCGTCGCCTATGGTTTCGGCGACTATGGCGCGGTCTACAATTATGAAGGGGGTACACGCCATGGCCGCCGTTCCCTCGCCTCGACCGGTGTCGGCCTGCGTTTCGGCGTGTTCCGGCGGATCGACGGCAGCATGGAGGTGGCGAAGCCCTTCATCACCACGCCCTTCGGCACGCAGGACCGCGCTCCACGCGTTTTCTTCACTTTGTCGACACGGTTCTGAGGCTCCGCGTTTCCAATCCAGCACGGGGGCGGTTGCCGTACGGCTGCGGACGGTTACCCATTGGCGGCGGCGCAGCACAGGCCTGAACGGTCATGGTCATAGCCAGCTTCCGCGCATCCCCGATCCGCGTCTGCCGGTCCTTGGGAAGGAATCCGCGGCCTTGCGGTGTTGAAGGCGTCGCCCTGATGCCGACCGGGGGACCACGGCATCGGCATCGCAATCATCATTCTCCAGGATTCGGTGGGCTGCCCCAGTGCGGACGCGCCGCTCCGACGCATCCGAGGCGGTCGAATTCTTCGGTTGCTTGTGAAAAGGAGCGAAGGAGACGACGCAGTCAACGACAGTCTATTGTATGCATTTGCAATTTATCGCGGTGTTACTGAATTCATATTGACGATATCGATTGCAATGGCGAACATTAATATCGTCGTTCAATATTTTTTGGATGGATGCTATCGTGAAAATAGTATTTTCAAACCTCATGCTTGCGGCTGCGGTTATGCTGCCTTCGACCGTAATGGCGCAAGGAATGCCGAGCGGTATGGTCTTCTTCTTCACGTCCGGTGCGATATGCCCGTCGGGCAGCAGCCGGGTTGACGATGCCAGCGGCCGCTTGATTCTTGGAACCTTGCAGCCCGCCAACGTCGGAATTGCGAATTCCGCAGAGACGATGAAAGATCAAACTCCTCCGTCTCACACCCATGCCGCAACATTCACGTTCAATGTAGGATCGAACAGCATAAAGTCTGCGGGAGGAAGCCGCGATACCGGCACAAGTGGACAAAAATCATCAACCATCGGCTTCGATGTCTCAAGTGGTGATCTTCCTTATACGCAAATTCTTGTTTGCAAAGCGAATTGAGGAGGCCGAAGTGAGGTGTTCTAATATTGTGTCAGCGCTCGGTGCATTTTTTCTGGCTTCCGCCGCTACCGGAGCTCATGCAACCGACGGTTTGCCAAAAGGTACGATTGCCTATTTCGCCAAATCATGCCCCAGCGGTTGGTCGACTTACGACAATGCCAATGGGCGCTTCCTGGTGCCGGTGCCGAGCGGCGGCGGTGTCGCGGCCATGATCGGTACGCCGCTCAGCGGCGTGGATGCCGCGGGAAAACACACCCATACCGCCGAAACCACCGTCAATCCTGGCAATGTCCAACGTCAGGAGAATAGTGGGTCGAGAAAGCAGCGTGCCGCACCGGGACCGGTGAAGTCCGACCAGACGACCAGCAGTCCGGCAACCGCCCTTCTGCCTGCCGTCTCCTATCTGGTTTGCAAGAAGACGGACGATGGCGACACTTCTCCCATCAATGCCGGCGTCGCTACATTCTTCGACAACACGAGTTGCCCGTCGAACTGGCAGTCGTATGAATCAGCTCGCGGGCGTTATCTGGTCGGATTGCCAAGCAACGCATTTGGGCCGGCGAATTTCGGTGGCAAGGCTTTGAACGTGGGCGAGGAGCGTCAACACAAACACAAGTTTGACGGCACGCTCGACTACAACAATGCCGGCCTCAAGCAAAGCGGCGGCCATCACAATTTTGCCGCCCCACATGATACCAGCTTCTCGGGTTTTACCGACGATAGTGCAATCGGCGCCCCGTACATCGCGCTGACCTTCTGCAGCAAGCAGTAACCTTGACCAGAATCCCCTCTCCGGCAGCTTTTGACAGGCTGCCGGAGAGGGAATTCAATGAAGTTCGCAACAACTGCCTTGTGGTTGGCCAAAACCCGTTGGATTCGGCTCGCCTGGGTACGATACCTGGAGGCAGTCCTATGCAAACCCGATGATCAGATCAACTCGACCCGCTGAGCGACCGGTGCATCCTCCGACCCGACGGCCAGATAGCGCACATCCTCGCCGTCGGCGACAATGTCCAGTCCGGATTGACGCAGGGTGGCGCGGTCGAAATAGACGGTCGCCCCCTCTTCCCACGGCTCGATCAAGCCGGATTGGCTGTCGAGATTGTACCAACGCACGGTGCCGTAGGCCATGGTGGCCGGACCGGCGGGCTCGGCTTGACGCTCTCGCCGTTCACGCGGCGGCTTGGGCGCGCGGACGAGAGGCTCGCCACCGTCTTCGGGCTGGGCCGATGGCTGGACGGCCGACGCGGTGGGGCGGGGCGGGCGCTGGCTGCGGACGCGCGGGGCCGGCGGAGTTTCCGGCGGCGTCGCGGAGTGGATGGCGACGACCTGCGGCCCCTTGGCACCCTGGGCCAGGTCGCAGACGACCGTCGTCCCTTCGACCGGGTTGGGCAGGGAGGCGGCAGCCAGGACCGAAGCGTGCAAGAAGGCCTCGCCGGACCCATCGGCAAGGCGGACGAAACCAAAACCCTTTTCCGGCTTGAACCACTTTACTGTCGCGGTGACGCTCGTCGCGGTGACGTTCTTCAACTCTTCGCTCAAGACAGGTCCCTTTCACGTCCTGTAGGCCGGGGCGGGCGGTCCTGACGCTGAACTGGGCGCGGCACCGCTGAATGAACAAGAATAAGCCCCCGGCAGTGGAGAGCTTACCATAAAACTCCAGAAAATGACCAGCGCAGTGATGCCCTGTATTGCATCCTCGCAGTGCTGCGCAAGGCCGCTTTCGCCGCATGCACGTAAAAATAGAATTGGCGGCGAGGGCGTGTTGCTGGCATCAATGAGCTATCATTGAAAATAGAATAAAATATATCGGTTGGCTGAAGTGTCAGAGTACAAGGAGACGATCTTAAGGATCGCACCTGTCCGTCAGAGGTAGTCGTGACGTAAAGATATTATTAACCAATAAAATTGACTCATGCCTCCATCAAAACGGAGGATTGATTGATGACGACCACCGACCAGACCGCTTTTTTCGTGTCCACCAAGGGCAATGACAGCTGGTCCGGGCGGCTCGCCGCTCCCAACGCCGCCGGCACCGACGGGCCCTTCGCCAGCCTAGAGAAGGCACGCGACGCCATGCGGTCCAGCGACATCGACAGCACTTATGTCCGCGGCGGCACCTACCGCCTCGACGAGACTTTGACCCTCGACGCTCGCGACAGTGGCCACAACTTTCTCGCCTACAATAGCGAGACGCCGGTGCTGAGCGGTGGGGAGCGGGTGACCGGCTTCGTCAGCGAGGGCAAGGGTCTGTATTCTGCCAAGCTTTCATTGGCGAACGGCCTGGATGTCAGCATCGGCGGCGTCCGTCAGCATGCGGCCCAGACCGGCAACCACGCCCCGTCCGAGCCGGCGACCAGCGGCTGGCATGTGCTGAAGGCCGACTCCACGGGCGCCAGCAAAACCAGCTTCAATTTTTCCGCCGGAGACATCCCGTCGGGCCTGAAGCCCCATGCGGGTCTGGTCGTCCAGACCTTCGACACGGAACGGCTGAAGGACGACATCTCGCATGTGAAGTCGATCGACCAGTATCATCACACGGTTACGCTCGACGACGCGGCCTCCTATGGACTGCGCACCGGTGGCACCTACCGGGTGATGAATGACGCCTCGCTGATCCGCGACGCCGGAGAATTCGGCTGGCGCGCCGGTGACGGCAGGCTGGTGGTGAAGCCCGAGGATCCCGGCAGCTTCCAGTCCGACGGTGTCGTGGTCGCCCGCCTCGGTTCGCTGATCAAGACCAGCAATGCCAGCAATCTCAGCATCGAAGGGCTGACCTTCTCCGACGCGCGTTATGACGGCTCGGCGATCTCGATGCAGGGCGGGCGGGGCAATTCGGTCGGTGGCAACCACTTCGTCAATGTCGGCACTGCGGTGGCGCTCGATGGAACCGACAACAGCCGCATCGCCGGCAATCATATGGAACAGCTCGGCGGGAATGGCGTGTCGATGATCCACGCCGCCAACGGTAACCGCATCTACGCCAACACAATCGAACATATCGGCCAGATCACCAAGGGCGGGGCCGGTATCGGCGCGGTCGGCAGCAGCAACACGCTGGTCAGCAACAACGACATCAGCGACGCCCCGCGGTATGGCGTCTCTTTCAAGGAATGGGACGACGGGCAGCTGAACCGCAACAACACCGTCGAGTTCAACCGCATCCACCATGTCGGGCAGGAGACGGCTGACGGCGGCGGCATCGAAATGCTCGGCCGCTCGGCCGCCAAGATGGGTTCGGTCATCCGCGGGAACGAGATCATTGACACCGGCGGCCTCGCCACCGACGGCAAGGGGAACTGGCTGACCGATCACAAGGGCTGGGGCATCTCGCTCGATGATTTGACCAGCGGCGTGATCGTGCGCGACAACCTCGTGAAGGGCTTCGCCTGGGCCGGTATCTATGTGCACGGCGGCGACGACAATCTGCTTGAGAACAATTTCGGTGTCGCCAGCCATCCGCAGGACGCCTTCATTCGTTTGGAATGGGTGCCGAAGGCGGGTGACGAGGCACGCCCGCATGACAACACGGTGATCAACAACCTTGCTGCCGGTGACATGCCCATCGAGCAATATTGGAAGCTGCTCAGCCCCGGCAGGCTGATCATGGACGGAAATCTTGCCGCCAATGGCCGTGCCTACGGCCCGAATGATGCCGTCTTCAATCCCGGCTTCACCGACAGCGCCCGCGGCGACTATTCCCTGAAGGAGGATGCGGCGGCTCTATCCCATGGCATTCACGACCTCAGCTGGTCGTCGATGGGCGTGGAAGGCTATCAGGCCGGCGTCAGCATGATCCAGTTCTGGGATCACGCGGCCTGATGATCGGAAGGGGCGTCGGCCATTCGCTGGCGCCTCCCGCTCAAAAAATCGTCATTCTGCTGAAAAAAGTTCTTGCGCGGTTTGGGAGGGCTCGCCTATAAAGCGCCTCCCGACGCGAACGACGCCGGCGCCGCCGACACGGCAGCGACCGACACGCGACGGGGAAGCCCGACAAACCGGCGCTTTTCACCTGAACCCCAGCGGTTCGGTGAGGCTTTCGGTTTCTGCATCGGGCGGGCTCTTTGACAAGTACATACCGTG
>NZ_CP028907.1:453263-633092 GCF_001639105.2 Azospirillum humicireducens | reverse complement strand
TCTCAATCAAAGCATAGTCGCTGGCATCTTCACACAAATCGAAAAAAGCCCCGCCTCTCACGAGACGGGGCTTTTTTCGTGTGCCTGGGCGGCATCCCTGCACCTCAGCGATGATCGGCCGACAGGTCTTTGACAGCTGCGACGGTTAGCATGATGTCCGGCCAATGTCGGTAGCCCGGATGCTCTGGGACGCAATCCGATATTCGGCGGTCGCCGGGCCTTCAGGAGGTCGGCTTTCTCCAGAATCGAGGTGCTATCATGGTTGGGTTCAATGCCGTGGCGAATGGCGAGATGGTGTTCGAGCGGGCGGTCGAGGTTCTTGGTACGGCCGAGCGAGCCGCAGAGTGGATGGGGTGCAAGGACAGCCAGCTTGGTGTCAAGCCGGACGATTTGGTCAAGACCGATGACGGAACGGCCCAGGTCCTGCACTGCCTGCGCAGGCTCGAATTGGGACACCCGGTCTGACTGGATGGCCTGCATCGGCGGCCCGCTGCGATAAATGGTCGCTCCTGTCGGGTCTGACTGCCGTTCTTGATGCAGGGCAGGGTGGCGGACGGCGACTTTTCATAGCGTCTTGAGCAGCGGCCTTCCTGGGGACGCATTGGCTGGGCTGGTTCTGCCGACGGAGGCGGGTAGCATGCGCATATTGGTCGTTGAGGACACTGAGGATCTCGCCGATGCGATCATCCAAAGGTTGCGCAAGCATGGCTACGCCATCGATTGGGCTGCCGACGGCTACCAGGCGGAGGAGCTGCTGGCAGGCGAGGACTATCAGCTTGTCATCCTCGACCTGATGCTGCCGGGTCCGGACGGGCAGACGCTGTTGCGACAGCTGCGCCGCAAGGGCGATCAGACGCCGGTTCTCGTGGTCACCGCCCGGTCGCGTGTCGACACCAAGGTGGATGCGCTCGACCTCGGCGCTGACGATTATGTTGTAAAGCCCTTTGATTTCCGCGAGTTGGAGGCACGCTGCCGCGCGCTGCTGCGCCGCCATCATGGAATCGCCACGTCCGAACAGGTCTTCGGCAATCTGGTCTTCGACACTGCCACCAAGAAGGTGACGATCGAGACCCAGGCGGTTGATCTCAGTGCGCGGGAGTTCCGCTTGCTGGAATTGTTCCTGTCGAACCTGAACCGGGTGATGGCCAAGGACACCCTGATCGACCGGCTGTGCAGCCTCGACCAGCCGGTGGCGCCCAATGCCATCGAACTCTATGTTTCCCGTCTCCGCCGCAAGCTGGAGCGTGCGTCCGTGGTGATCCGCACCGTGCATGGCCAGGGCTATGTGGCGGAACAGCACGTTGTCCCCTGACGGCCGCACCACGGGGTCGCTGCGGCGGCGGTTGATGGTCCGGCTGGTGATTGTGCTGGCGCTGGTGGCCGGATGCCTGTTCCTGCTGATCCGCAGCGATGCGCGGAATGCTGCCGACGGTGCCTATGATCAGCTTCTGCTTGCCTCGGCGCTTGCCATCGCCGATGCCGTGCGTGTGGAGGAAGGGGCCGTCGAGGTCGATCTTCCATACTCCTCGCTCGGCATCCTTTCCATGGCACGGCGCGATCGGGCCTTTTACAAGGTGTTGGACACCGATGGCAGCCCGGTCATCGGCTATCAGGATCTGCCCGGCACCGTGCGGCACGACGACGCGGCCACCTTCACCGACACCGTCTATCGCGGGGAGCGGGTGCGCATCGTCGCATTGGGACATCTGATCGTCCAGGCGCGGCAGGCCAACTGGGTGACCATCATCGTCGCCCAGACGCGGGAAGAGCGCGATACGCTGGCGCGGAGTTACTTCATGAACTCCTTCCTCCCGGTGATGCTGATGCTTCTGGTGAGCATCGGGCTGGTGTGGTTCGGCGTTCGGCAGGCGCTGGCGCCGCTGGAGTTCCTGGAACAGCTGATCCATGCCCGCCGTCCCAACGACTTCAGCCCGATCGAGGTGTCCGCCCCTGCGGAGGTGCGCCAGCTCCTGAGCGCCATCAACACGCTGATGGCACGGCTGCACGGCAATCTGGAATCGACGAAGACCTTCCTGGCCGACATGGCGCACCAGATCCGGACGCCGCTTGCCGCCCTGCGGTCGCAGGCGGAACTGGCGATGGAGGAGGCCGACCCTGCCCGGCTTCAACGCATCGTCGGTCGCGTTCACCGCAATGCGGTCGAAGCGAGCGAGCTGACCACCCAGCTCCTCAGCCATGCCATGGTCGTCCATCGCAGCGAGGCGCTGCATCCCGACTTCGTCGATCTGACGTTGTTGGCGCGGCAGGTGGTGCAGCGCGCCGCCACCATCGCCGAGGACACCACGCTGCGTGTCGAGCAGGAGGGACAGGACAACATCGCCGTTTGCGGCGACGGGGTGATCCTGCGCGAGGCGCTGGTGAATCTGGTGGACAATGCCATCAAATATGGAGGCGATGCCGGCGCGGTGGAGGTCCGGCTGCTTCCGGCCAACGGTGAGCGCGGCCCGGTGATCGAGGTCGCCGATCGCGGTCCCGGTGTTTCCGACGAGGAGAAGCCCAAGGTGCTGAGCCGCTTCGGCCGCGGCAGCTCCGCCGCCGGCACGGTGGGAAGCGGGTTGGGGCTGGCAATCGCCGCCGCGGTCGCCGACGGGCATGGTGCCGACTTCTCGCTGATCGATCGCCCCGGCGGCGGACTGATCGCCCGGATGGTCTTTCCATTGGACCACCGCTGCCATGCCTGCCGGACCGGCGAAGGGGCAGAGGGCAGGGGAGGCGCTGCGGGAAACGCAGAAGGGGATGGCGACACCGCATCGCGGCGGCCGGACCGTTGCTGGCTGCCGTCCCTCTTTCTGCTCGCTTCCATGCTGGTGCTCTGGCCGGAGGAAAGCCATGCCAGACGTTTCCTCTATGCGGCACCGGGAAAGGCGACCGCCACCCTCGTCATCGCCTCCACCACCGACCGGCCGGTGATGGAGGCGCTGATCCAGGATTTCCAGCACAGCAATCCCACCATCGCCATCCAGTATGACGAGCTGACGGCGGTCGAGCTCTATGACGGCATCGTCCACCCCAGCGAACGGCTGCCCGATCTGGTCATCAGTTCCTCGGCCGACCTGCAGGTGAAGCTGGTCAATGATGGCTACATGCAGGGCCATGTGTCGCCGGCGACGGCGGCGCTGCCGCGCTGGGCAAACTGGCGCGACGAGGCGTTCAGCTTTGCGCAGGAACCGGCGGTCATCGTCTACAACCGCGATCAAGTGCCCGAGGCCGACGTGCCGCGCACCCGCGACGACCTGATCCGGCTGATCCGCGAGAAGGAGGTGTATGAGGGGCGCATCGTCACCTACGACATCGCCCAGAGCGGCATCGGCTATCTGCTCGCCACCCAGGATTCGGTGCTGAACAGCCAATTCTGGCAGTTGGTGGACGCGATGGCCGACCGGCACATGGACCAGCATTGCTGTACCGGCGAGATGCTGGACCAGATCGAGCGCGGCGAACGGCTGATCGGCTACAATCTGCTGGGATCCTACGCGCGGGCGCGGCAGCTGGCCGGTGCGCCCATCGGCATCGTGCTGCCCAGCGACTACACGCTGGTCACCTCGCGCGTCGCCTCCATCCCCAAGGGGGCGGCGCTGCCCGGTCTTGCCGGCCTGTTCATCGACTATCTGCTGTCGGAGGAGGGGCAGACGCAGATCGCCAACCGGACGCCCCTGTACGCCATTTCTCCGACGGTGGACGGCCCCTTCTCGCCGGCGCATCTGCTGGCCGAGTTGAACGGGCCGCTCCAGCACACCACGCTCAATCCCGGCCTTCTCGTCTTTCTGGACGACAGCAAGCGCGCCCGCTTCCTGCGACAATGGCGCATGATGACCAACCGCTACTGACAGGCTTCTGACAGATATCGCGCCTATAACCCCAAGACTTCGTCAAGACGCGGACAAGCAAGCCGCAACTATGCCGCCTTCGGCATCGACATGCGTCCGCGAGACAATCAATATTGGGGAATGCCATGTCGGGCGATCTGAAGGAGCGCGCACTCGAATACCACCGTTGCGGGAAGCCGGGCAAACTGGCGATCGTACCCACCAAGCCGATGATGACGCAGCGCGATCTGGCGCTGGCCTATTCGCCGGGTGTGGCCTTTGCCTGCTCCGACATCGTCGCCGATCCCGCCAACGCGGCAGAGGTGACGGCGCGCGGCAATCTGGTGGCGGTCATCTCCAACGGCACCGCGGTGCTGGGGTTGGGTGACATCGGGCCGCTGGCCTCCAAGCCGGTGATGGAGGGCAAGGCCGTCCTCTTCAAGAAATTCGCCGACATCGATGTCTTCGACATCGAGGTGGACGAGAAGGACGTCGATGCGCTGGTCGACACCATCGCCCGGCTGGAGCCGACCTTCGGCGCCATCAATCTGGAGGACATCGGCGCCCCCGCCTGTTTCGAGGTCGAACGCCGGCTGAAGGAGCGGATGAAGATCCCGGTCTTCCACGACGACCAGCATGGCACCGCCATCGTCGTCGCAGCAGCCGTCTACAACGCCCTGCAGGTCATCGGCAAGCGGTTCGAGGATGTGCGCATCGTCTCCACCGGCGGCGGTGCGGCGGGTATCGCCTGCCTCGATCTGCTGGTCGGCATGGGGGTGAAGCGCGCCAACATCGTGCTGGTCGACCGCGAGGGCGTGGTCTATCAGGGCCGCAACGCTGGCATGAACCCCTACAAGGACCGTTACGCCACGGCAGGATCCGTGCGCAGCCTGGGCGAGGCGATGGTCGGCGCCGACATCTTCCTCGGCCTGTCCGGTCCGGGCGTGCTGACAGGCGCGATGGTCAAGACGATGGCGGCCAAGCCGCTGATCCTGGCGCTGGCCAACCCCGATCCGGAGATCACGCCGGAGGAGGCGCGCGCTGCCCGTCCCGACGCCATCATCGCCACCGGCCGCTCCGACTACCCCAATCAGGTCAACAACGTCCTGTGCTTCCCCTTCATCTTCCGCGGCGCGCTGGACGTCGGCGCTACCACGATCAACGAGGCGATGAAGATCGCCTGCGTCAAGGCCATCGCCGACATGGCGCGCATCGAGGCATCCGACGTGGTCGCCGCCGCCTATACCGGCGAGCAGCTGCGCTTCGGACCCGACTACATCCTGCCCAAGCCCTTCGACCCGCGGCTGATCGTCGATGTGGCGTCGGCCGTCGCCCAGGCGGCAATGGAGAGCGGCGTCGCCACCCGGCCGATTCCCGATCTGCGCGCCTACCGCGAGCGGCTGGGCCAATATGTCTTCCGCTCCGGCCTCGTGATGAAGCCGGTCTTCCACAAGGCGGCCCAGGCGCCCAAGCGCGTCGTCTATGCCGAGGGCGAGGACGAGCGCGTCCTGCGCGCCGCCCAGGTGGCGGTGGACGAGGGCATCGCCCGGCCGATCCTGCTCGGCCGTGACGAGGTGGTGGCGCGGCGGATCGAACAGCTCGGACTGCGGCTGGTCCCCGGCCGTGACGTCACGGTGGTCGATCCGGTGCGCGACCCGCGCTGTCACGAATATGCCGACGTCTACCGGCAGGTGATGGGCCGGCGCGGCGTGTCGCCGAATTTCGCCGCGACCATGGTGCGGGCCGATGCCACCGTCTTCGCCAGCCTGATGGTGCGGCGCGGTGCGGCGGACGCCATGGTCTGCGGCACCGCCGGGCGCTATGCCGAGCATCACCGCCACGTCCGTGACCTGCTGGGCCGCCGCGGCGATGCGCCGGTCTCGGCGGCGATGACGCTGCTGATCCTGGGAAAGGGCACCTATTTCCTGACCGACACCCACGTCAACCCCGACCCGAGTGCGGAGGAGATCGCCGAGATCGCCGTGCTGGCGGCGGAGAAGGTCCGCCATTTCGGCATCGAGCCGAAGGTTGCGCTGCTGTCGCACTCCAACTTCGGCAGTTCGGACTCTCCGTCGGCGCTGAAGATGCGGGCGGCCTGCGAGCTGCTGCGCCGGCGGGCGCCGGAGCTGGAGGCCGATGGCGAGATGCAGGCGGGTGCGGCGCTGTGCGAAACGGTGCGTGACGCGGCCCTGCCCAACGGGCGGCTGCGCGGGCAGGCCAACCTGCTGGTGATGCCGACGCTGGACGCCGCCAACATCGCCTTCGAGATGCTGAAGGTGCTGAGCGACGGCCTGGCGGTCGGTCCGATCCTGCTGGGCGTCAGCGCCCCGGCGCACATCGTGACGCCGGAGATCACCACCCGAGGCATCGTCAACGTCACTGCGCTGGCCGTCGTCGATGCCCAGATCGACAACACCCCGGTGCCGCTGCGCCAGGCGGCCGAGTGAGGGGCGGCGGTCCTGCGGGCCGGCAGTGACTCCGGTCCGCGGGACCGCGACAAAATGGACCACGGAGGGGGACCGGGCCTGACAGCGATTTGACAGAAGTCCGGTCCACACTGGTTCCCATCGGACGCCTGCAAGGCGTCGTTGCCCGGCGCGGGGGGAGGGAGTGCCCGACCCATAAACACCGCGACCACCCTGTCGGAAGCTCCAGAAGGAGCATGAATCCGTGACTGACGAATTCGACTTTTACTCCGTTGATCCGGCGACGAGCGCGAAGGAGCGCCGTGAAATCAGAGCGCTCTTGGGCAGCTGCGGCCTGGATTACGAGGAGCATATCCAGGTCTTCGTGGTCTGCCGCGCCGCAGGGCGGCTGGTGGCCTGTGCCGGGCTGGAAAGCAACATCGTCAAATGCTGCGCCATCGATCCGGATCTCCGCGGCGGGGCACTGAGCCTGACGCTGCTGAGCGAGGTGGTCCATCTCGCCTACGAGCGCGGCCATTCGCACCTGTTCCTCTATACCCGGCCGGAGAACGTCTCCTTCTTCCAGGGCTGCGGCTTCTATGCGTTGGCCGAAGTGCCCGGCTACGTCACGCTGATGGAGAACACGCCGGTCGGCATCCGCTCCTATTGCGACCGGTTGCGTGCGCTGCGCCCGCCGGGCCTGCGGCCGGATGCCAGGATCGGCGGCGTCGTCATCAACGCCAATCCCTTCACGCTGGGTCACCAGTATCTGGTCAAGCTGGCGGCGGCCCAATGCGACTGGCTGCACCTGTTCGTGGTCAGCGAGGACGTCTCCTTCGTCTCCTACCGCGACCGCTACGCGCTGGTCGAGGAAGGGGTGCGCGGGATCGAGCGGCTGACCCTGCATCACGGCTCGCAATACATGGTCTCGCGCGCCACCTTTCCCGACTATTTCTTCAAGGAGAAGGGGGTGGTCGGCGACTGCTGCACGGCGATCGACCTGCTGCTGTTCCGCAACCACATCGCACCGGCGCTCGGCATCACCCACCGCTTCGTCGGCACCGAGCCTTTCTGCGAAACGACGCGCAAATACAACGCCGACATGAAGTTCTGGCTGCAGGGGGCCGGCAGCACCGCCCCGGCGGTGACGGTGATCGAGGAGGCGCGCACCCGCGCGGGCGGCACGCCGATCTCGGCGTCGGAGGTGCGGCGCCTTCTGCGCAGCCGCGACCTCGACCGCATCCGCGCCCTGGTGCCGGCACCGACCTTCGAGCTGCTGCGCGAAAAATACCTGTCGAAAATCCTGCCGTTCGCCCCCGACCCCCTGGGTCACGGCGGCGAGCCCGACGTGCTGGCGCACCGGGCCCTGGCGGCCGGCATGTGAACCGGCCCGGCGGCGCGACGTTTGGTGCGTCCGCCGTCGGGTCCTCTGGAGTGGGACCGATGAAGATCGTCAAGGAGGCCCTGGCGGGCACGCTCGAATCGAGCGACCTGCTGGTCAAGGTATCGCCCGGACCGGGCGCCGGGTTGGAAGTCGTCATCAGCAGCGAGGTCATGCAGCAGTTCGGCCTGCAGATCGACCAAGTCGTGCGCGACACGCTGGCCCGGCTCGGCGTCACCGCCGGGCTGGTGGTGGTGGAGGACAAGGGGGCGCTCGACTGCGCCATCCGTGCCCGCGTCCAGACCGCGGTGATGCGCGGGGCCGAGGCCCGGACCATCGACTGGAGTGCGCTGTCATGAAGCTCCGCCGCAGCATGCTTTTCCTGCCCGGCGCCAACGCCGCCATGCTCAGCACGGCGTTCGTCTACAAGCCGGATTCCATCATGTTCGACCTGGAGGACGCGGTCTCGCTGCGCGAGAAGGATTCCGCCCGCATCCTGGTCTTCAATGCCCTGCAACTGCCGGTCTATCGCGAAATCGAGACGGTGGTGCGCATCAACCCGCTCAACACCCCCTTCGGTCTTCCCGACCTGGAGGCGGCGGTGCGGGCCGGCGTCGATGTCGTCCGCCTGCCCAAGACCGACAGCGCCGAGGATGTCGAGGTGCTGGAGCGCGAGGTCGAGCGCATCGAGCGCGCCTGCGGCCGGGAGGTCGGATCGACCAAGCTGATGGCCGCCATCGAAAGCGCCAGCGGTGTCATCAACGCGCTCGCCATCGCCAAGGCGTCGCCACGGCTGATCGGCATCGCGCTGGCCGGCTTCGACTATGTCATGGACATGCAGACCGAACGCGGCGACGGCACCGAGCTGTTCTATGCCCGCTGCGCCGTGCTGCACGCCGCCCGCGCCGCCAAGATCGACGCCTTCGACGTGGTGTGGTCCGACCTGAACGACGAGGCCGGCTTCCTGAAGGAGGTCGACCTGATCAAGCGGCTGGGCTTCAACGGCAAGTCGCTGATCAACCCGCGCCAGATCGAGCTTCTGCACAACGCCTACGCCCCGACCGAGGAAGAGGTCGAGTATGCCGGCCGCGTCGTCGCGGCGGCGGAAGAGGGCGAGCGCAAGGGGCTCGGCGTCGTCTCGCTGAACGGAAAGATGATCGACGGTCCCGTCATCGACCACGCGCGCCGTGTGCTGCAGCGGGCCGAGGCGTCGGGAACCCGCAAGTGAATTGGAGTGCTGTGCCGTGACCGACTTCGCTTTCGACCTGCTGGACCGGCTGCCCCGCTTCGACGGGTTCGCCAGCCGGACCCCCTATCTGAAGGACCCGGAGCTGAAGCGCTCCCGCAAGGTCTGCCCGTCGCTGGAGGACGCCATCCGCCGCTCCGGCCTGAAGGACGGGATGACCATCTCCTTCCATCACGCCTTCCGTGAAGGCGACAAGACGATCAACACCGTGGTCGACCTGCTGGCCCGAATGGGCTTCAAGGATCTGACCCTGGCGCCGTCGTCGCTGCTCAGCTGCAACGCGCCGCTGATCGAGCATATCCGCAACGGCGTCATCAGCCGCATCTACACCTCCGGCATGCGCGGCAAGCTGGCCGAGGCGATCAGCCATGGCTTGATGGCGCATCCGGTCAACATCCACTCGCATGGCGGCCGGGTGAAGCTGATCCAGGACGGCGAGCTGAAGATCGACGTCGCCTTTCTCGGCGTGTCGACCGCCGACTGCTTCGGCAACGCCAACGGCATCAGCGGCCGCTCGCGCTGCGGTTCGCTCGGCTATGCCAAGGTGGATGCCCGCCATGCCGGCACGGTGATCCTGCTGGCCGAAGAGATCGTGCCCTTCCCCAACGCGCCCGCCAGCATATCGCAGGACGAGGTCGATTACGTGGTGAAGGTCGAGCAGATCGGCGACCCGTCCAAGATCAGCGTCGGCGCCGCCCGCATCACCACCAACCCGCGCGAGCTGCTGATCGCCCGGCTGTCGGCCGAGGTGATGGTGCATTCCGGTTATTTCGAGCAGGGCTTCTCGATGCAGACCGGCTCCGGCGCATCGGCGACGGCGACGACGCGATTTCTCGAAGGCTACATGCGCAAGAAGGGGATCACCGCCAGCTTCGCGCTGGGCGGCATCACCGGCGGCATCGTGGATCTGCACAAGAAGGGGCTGATCGAACGGGTGATCGACACCCAGAGCTTCGACGGCGATGCCGCTGAATCGCTGCGCACCTCGCCCAACCACATCGAGATCTCGACCAACGAATATGCCAATCCCGGCTCCAAGGGCGCCTATGTCGACCAGATGGATCTGGTGATCCTGAGTGCCCTTGAGATCGATGTCGATTTCAACGTCAACGTCATCACCGGATCGGACGGGGTGATGCGCGGAGCGTCGGGCGGACATTCCGACGTCGCGGCGGCGGCCAACCTGTCGATCGTGGTGGCGCCGCTGATCCGCAGCCGCATCCCGACCGTGGTGCGCCGCTGCACCACCGTGGTGACGCCGGGCGAATGCATCGGCGTGCTGGTGACCGACCACGGCATCGCCGTCAACCCCCGCCGGCCGGAGATCGCCCAGCGGCTGAAGGCCGCCGGTCTGCCGGTGATGACCATCGAGGAACTGCAGCAGCGCGCCGACTCCCTGACCGGCGAGCCGCGCCCCATCGAGTTCCTCGACAAGGTGGTCGGGATCGTCCGCTATCGCGACGGCAGCGTGATCGACATCGTCCGCCAGGTGAAGGGCTGACGGCCATGGAACCGGCGGCCATGGACGGAGCGGCGGTCTCGCTGGCCGAGATGCTGGAGGCGCGCGACCGCCGCGCCGAGCGCCAGCGGGCGCTGTTCGCCCGCCATGGCCTGCCGCTGCTGTCGGTGACGCTGGTGGCGCCGGGGCCGGTCAAGGTGACGGAGACCAGCCGCTTCGTGATGGAGACGGCGGCAGACGAGCTGGAGCGGCTGTTCCGCCGCACCGGCTGGCCGGTCGAGGCCAATCTGGCGGTGCGGGAGCGGACCGGCTTCGAGGCGCTCTATGCCGTCGATACCGAGGCGCGGGTGCTGAAATGGGCGGTCGCCGCCCTGGAGGACGACCATCCGCTGGGCCGGCTGTGGGATCTGGACGTGCTGTGTCCGATGCAAGGCGGCCTGTCGCGCGGCGCGTTGGGGCTGGCGCCCCGGCGCTGCCTGGTCTGCGGGGAGCCGGCCCATGCCTGTGCCCGCTCGCGCCGCCATCCGCTGGACACGCTTCTGGCCGCGATCGAGGAGAGGGTGAATGCGTTTCGCACCCGTTGAAGGCGCTGCCGCAAAGCCGCTTGCGCTTGCCGGTCCCGCTGGCGCCGCAAGCGAGCGCTCGCTCGGTGTCCGTCTCGCCCGTCTGGCCCACCGCTCGCTGTTGCGCGAGGTTCTGCTGACGCCGAAGCCGGGATTGGTGGACCGCCGCAATTGCGGGGCGCATCGCGACATGGACCTGTCGAGTTTCCTGGCCTCTGCCCGTGCCATCGCCCCCTGGTTCCGCCTGTTCTTCGAGCGCGGGCTGGAGGGCTGCGCCATGCCGGCGGGGCTGTTCCTGGCGGGGATCCGCGGGGACGGCATGGCCTGCGAGCGGGCCATGCTGCGCGCCACCGGCGGGGTCAACACCCACAAGGGCAGCATCTTCGCCTTCGGCTTGCTGTGCGCCGCCGCTGGCCGGCTGGCCGGGCGCGGCGCACCCGTCACCCGCGAGCCGCTGTGCGGGGAGGTGGCGGCGGTCTGCGCCGGTGTGGTCGAGGAGCTGCGGCGTCCGGGCGAGGCCGGCACGGCGGGAGAGCATCTGTTCCGCCGCCATGGCCTGACCGGCGCGCGCGGCGAGGCGGCGTCCGGCTTCGCCACCGTGCGCAGCCATGCCCTGCCGGTCTTCGAGCGGCTGCGGCCGGCGGGTCCGCGGCTGGCGCTGCATGGAGCGTTGCTGGAACTGCTGGCCGTCAATCCCGACACCAATGTGGTGTCGCGCGGCGGGCTGGCGGGGCTGGACTTCCTCCAGGGCGAGGCGATGCGGCTGCGCCGGGCGGGCGGGGTCACAGCACCGGACTATCTGCGCCGGCTGGCGGCGCTCGACGACGAGGCGATCCGCCGCAATCTCAGTCCCGGCGGCAGCGCCGACCTGCTCGCGGTGACATGGTTCCTGGCCCACCTCCCGGCAACGGCGCCCTGCCGCAAGCCGGGCCTTTGACCGTTGCAGACAAGAGGGGGCGGGGCTGACGACCGCCGGGGCCGATGGAATTCGATCATATGCGCGAGGTGGACGCGGCCCTGCTGGAGGCGTCGGAGCGCTACAGCTTCGTGCTGGTGCCGGGCCTCTACGACAGCGGCCCGGAACATTGGCAGAGCTTCTGGCAGGCCCGCCACCCCTTCTGGCTGCGCATCGCCCAGAGCAATTGGAACATTCCCGACATCGAACGCTGGGTCGGCGCCATCCGCCGTCTACTGGCCCAGCGGGCGCGTCCCGCCATCCTGGTCGGGCACAGCTTCGGCGCGCTGGCTTCCTGTTGCGTCGCCAGCGACCGCAGCCACGACATTGCCGGCCTGATGCTGGTCGCCCCCGCCGAACCCTCGCGCTTCGAGGCGGAGGAGCGGGTGCCCGAACAGTCGCTCGGCCTGCCCGCCGTGGTGGTGGCGAGCCACAATGACCCGGTGATGCGCTTTCCCCGAGCCGTCCATTGGTCGGGCGTCTGGCAGGCCGATCTCGTCGATCTCGGCGAAGCCGGGCACATCAATGCCGAAGCCGGTTTCGGTCCATGGCCCTTTGGCCTGCAGGTGCTGCGCACGCTGGTCACCCGCATCGACTCCCGATGACCGCGCCCCCGCAAAATCTTCGAAATTTTCTCGGCTGCCCTGCGCTGACAGGCTTCTGACAGTTCCAAGTGATAAAAATAACAACGTTGGTCAGATGAGAATAAAAAGGCACTCTGGTGAATAAAGTGAAGAATAAAGCCTGATTTAATCCAAAGAAGCAAAACTCCATTTTCAAATGAGGTCGCGGCAATCGTCTGGTTGACGCGGCGATGCCCCTTCTTTTTTCGGCCATCGGATCGTAGCGCTGCGAATGCGGCGTGGATCGGATGTCCGGACCCACCCGACCAGAGGATCGGACCCCGGCAGCGTCCCTTCCTTTACCGTCCGCTGCCGGAGAGCAAACAGAATCGAATGTCCGGAGGACACCATGCCCAGTGAAGTCTCTCTCGCATCCCTTGCACTCGACGAGCCCGGCTTGTCTGCGTCGGCCGCGCGCCGCTCCTGGCGCGAGGTCTGGTGGGGGCTGCTCGACCAGCGTATCGGCATCGTGCCGATTCCGGTGTTCGTGGTCCTGATCGCGGTGTTCGCCGGGGCGGTTGCCACCGGGTCGCTGTCCCACGACATCAACATGATGATCGCCGTGCTGGCGGTCTGCGGCTTCAGCTGCGGCGAACTGGGCAAGCGCCTTCCGGTGTTCCGCCACATCGGCGCCGCGGCGATCTTCGCCACCTTCATCCCCTCGGCCCTGGCCTATTACCATGTGCTGCCGACGCCGATGCTGAAGGCGGTGGTCGACTTCACCAAATTCACCAATTTCCTCTACCTGTTCATCGCCTGCATCATCGTCGGCAGCGTGCTCAGCATGAACCGCGACGCGCTGGTGAAGGGCTTCTTCAAGATCTTCGTTCCGCTGGCCAGCGGCGCCGTGTCTGCCGCCTGCGTCGGCACGCTGGTCGGCACCCTGCTCGGCCTCGATCCCAAGCACACCTTCTTCTACATCGTCGTTCCGATCATGTCGGGCGGCGTCGGCGAGGGTGCCATCCCGCTGTCGATGGGCTATGCCGAAATCCTGCATGGAAACCAGGGCGAGATCTTCGCACAGGTCCTGCCGATGGTCATGCTGGGCAGCCTGATGGCGATCCTGATGTCGGGCCTTCTGAACTTCATCGGCAAGCGCATGCCGCACCTGACCGGCAACGGCCAGCTCCAGCCGGGCGGCACCGATTTCGTCAAGGCGGCGACCAAGAGCAGCGGTCCCGTGGACGCCAACACCGTCGCCGCCGCCGGCCTGTTCGCCGTCACCCTCTATCTGATGGGCGTCATGGCCCAGAAGGTCGTCGGCTTGCCGGCTCCGGTGGCGATGCTGTTCATCGCGGTCATGGTCAAGGTGCTCCAGCTCGCCTCCCCCTCGCTGGAGGCCGGCGCCGGCGTCGTCTACAAGTTCTTCCAGGTCGCCGTCACCTATCCGCTGCTGTTCGCCATGGGCGTGGCGGTGACCCCGTGGGACAAGCTGATGTCCGCCTTCACCGTGCAGAATCTGATCATCATCTTCTGCACGGTGGCGACCCACATGACGATGGGCTTCCTCGTCGGCCGGATGGTCAAGATGTACCCGATCGAAACCGCCATCATCAATTCCTGCAACTGCGGCCAGGGTGGCACCGGCGACGTCGCCATCCTGACTGCGGCCAACCGCATGCAGCTGATGCCCTTCGCCCAGGTTGCAACCCGCATCGGCGGCGCCATCACCGTCACCCTGTCGCTGATCGCGATGGCCAATCTGATGTGACCGGTCTCTTCCTCAATCCGGAATGGATGCCCGGTTAAGGGCATGCTCTGCCCCTACAGCCAAACCTAACCGAACGCCCCGGTTCGAAAGAGCCGGGGCGTTCGTGTGTCCGGGCCTTGCGCATCTGGGCGGCGCGCCCGCAAACCGCCGGGGCGCCGGCCGGCTCGCCGTGCAGGTCGGCATCCAATCCCGCCCCGGCAGGGAACGGCGTCAAAGGCCGGGTCCGAAGCGATCATGCCCTATGTGGTGGGTTCGATGGACGTCGAAGCGGCGCAGACCAGCCACCAGACCGTTCCCGACAACACCGGTCTGATCGTCTTCCGGGCTTGCGACCCGCTGACGAACAACCAGATCTCGGCGGCTGGGGCCTACAGCTTCGGCTTCGATCGGTTCGCCCAGCATCTGCGGGGCGAGAAGGACGGCACGCCGAAGACCGCGGACCGGGCCTCCTCCCTCTGCGAACTGCCGGCACGTCCAGCGCCAACGCGCCGGGTCTTGCCGGTTCGCTGCAGATCGGCAAGCGCGAGGAGATCAAGCTCTGCGGTTGGGCGGGCGGCAATCCATTCCACCACCATCGGACCGCAACCGCATGGTCGAGGCCTGGGCGAAGATCCAGACCTTCATCGTGCAGGATTTCCAATGGACGGCGACCGCCCGGCATGCCGACATCGTGCTGCCGGCCACAACCAGCGTCGAGCGCAACGACATCGAGCGGGTAGGCGTGGCCGCACGCAAGGCCATCGTCGCGATGAAGCGGCTGATCGACCAGGTCTTCGAAGCGCACAACGACTACGACATCTATGTCGAACTCGCCAAGCGGCTGGGCGTTGAGCCCGGATTCTCGGAAGGCAGCACTGAGCTGGAGCGCGTCCACGAGATCTATGAGGATGCGCTGAAACAGGCGACGGCAAAGAAGCCCGATGCCGGACTTCGACACCTTCTGGAACAAGAAACGGTGAGGCGGCCCCCACTGGGCGAGACGGTCGGGAGGACGCGCCGAGCGGGAGCCCGTGCCCACCGGACCGGGGCAGGATCAGGTCGCCAGCTTCCCGGCCTGATGCGCAAGGTCCTGCTTGGGCCGCCGCTTGCGAACCGGTTTCCCGGATTCCGCATCGCCGTCCGCCGGAGAGGTGTCGGCGTGACCGTCACGGCGGAAATGCTCGTAGGACTTGTCGATATGCTGCTTCATCAGCTTTTCGGCTTCGTCGGGCCGACCGCTCTCGATGGCCGCGATGATCGCATCATGTTCGTCGGCGGCGGCATGCATGCGGCCGTCCTTGTAGGTGGCGTGCTGGTGCGAGAAGCGGAGCACGTCAGGCCCCATCAGGGCGATCAGCGACCGAAGGAGATTGTTGTTGGTGGCTTCGGCCACCTTCAGGTGGAAGAGGAGATCCTCTTCCAGCGTGTAGGCGTTGGCGTCGGCCTGCTCGCGCATGCGCTGTTGGGCCTTGCGGATTTCAGCGATCTGGCCGCCATGGGCGCGCTCGGTCGCCAGCCGGGCGGACAATGCCTCCAGGGCGCCGCGCACCTCGATCAGCATTTCCGGGCTGGTGTCGCCCGCGTTCAGGATGTTGCTGATAAGGCCGATCAGCACATGTTCGCTCAGATTCTCCACCACGGTTCCGCTTTGCGGCGATGTGCGCACGATCCCGAAAAATTCCAGACGGCGCAATGCCTCCCGGACCGTGCCGCGGCTGACGTCGAACCGTTCGGCAAGCACCCGTTCGGCCGGGAGCTTCTGGCCTGCCTTGATGATCCGGCGGGCGATCAGATCGCTGATCTGCTCGATGATGATGTCTGGCGGACGCCGGATCTTGATCTTCTGAAAGTGGCGGGAGACGTCGAAATCAGGATCATCCATGCCGCTCTCCGATCACCGAACTGGTTCGCTGGTTTACCATCGTTCCAATCCTTTAGGCATCCTTGACGGCCGAGTCAATCGCATGCCCCCGCCGGGCGTCTCCACCCGGCGGGACGGAAGGTCGCAAGGTCAGTAGACGGCCATGATGCCGCCATCGACGAAGATCAGCTGTCCATTGACGAAATCGGACGCCGGCGAGGCGAGGAACACCGCGGTGCCGACCAGATCCGTCGGATTGCCCCAGCGGCGGGCGGGCGTGCGCTTCTTCACCCAGCCGTCGAACTCCGCATTCTCGATCAGCGGCTTGTTCATCTCGGTGACGATGTAGCCCGGACCGATGGCGTTGATCTGGACGTTGAACTCCGCCCATTCCGCCGTCATCGACTTGGTCAGCAGGCGGATGCCGCCCTTGGCGGCGGCATAGGGCGCCACGGTGACGCGGGCCTGCTCGCTGGTCAGGGAGCCGATGTTGATGATCTTGCCCGCCCGTCGCGCGACCATGCGGCGGCCGGCCTCGCGCCCGACGAGGAAGGCGCTGGTCAGGTTGGTGTCGATGACCTTGCGGAAGTCCGCCACCGGGAAATCGACCAGCGGGCTGCGGATCTGGATGCCGGCGTTGTTGACCAGGATGTCGACGGAAATGCCCTGCTCGTCGAATTGGGCGAAGGCCTTCGCCACGGCGTCCTCGTCCGTCACGTCGAAGGCGGATTCATGGACGGTATAGCCCTTGTCGCGCGCTCTGGCGGCTGCATCGGCGAGGGTGTCGGGGTTGATGTCGCTGAGGATGATCGCGGCACCGGCCTCGGCCAGCCCTTCGGCGATGGCGTTTCCCAGCCCGCGGGCCGATCCGGTGACGAGGGCGGTCTTGCCGCTCAGATCGAACATGGTGGTCATGATGGTTGAGTCTTCCGGTTAGAGGCTTGTGCGGCGGACGCGCAGATCGGGACGCTCGAAGACGGCCGGCAGCAGTTCGGTGCCGAGCCCCGGCCCTTCCATCGGCAGGACATGGCCGTCGACGATGCGGGGCACCTCGGTGACGAGCTCCGCGTACCAGCCGGTGTAGAAGGCCCGCACCGACTCCTGGATCAGCGTGTTCGGGTTCGACAGCGAGGAATGGACCGCGGCGACATAGGCGACGGGGCCGGTGCAGTCGTGCGGGGCGTAGGGGCGATGGTAGGTGTCGGCCAGCGAGGCGATCTTGCGGCCCTCGGTCAGGCCGCCGGTCCACACCAGATCGGTCATCACCACGCCGATGG
Source organism: Azospirillum humicireducens (assembly GCF_001639105.2). NCBI lineage: Bacteria > Pseudomonadati > Pseudomonadota > Alphaproteobacteria > Rhodospirillales > Azospirillaceae > Azospirillum > Azospirillum humicireducens. The sequence goes on along the minus strand of NZ_CP028907.1, from coordinate 615,805 downwards.
CGCCGGCTTCCAGCATGTCCTTGTAGGGGAAGCGCGATCCCAGCGTTTCCGAGGCGCAGATCGGCACGCTGGTCGAGGCGGCCAGCTCGGTCAGCGCGTTGACCGAGTTCATGCGGATCGGATCCTCGTACCAGGTGGGATCGTAGTCCTCCAGGACGCGGGCGATCTTCTTGACGGTCGGCAGATTCCACAGGCAGTGGAATTCGACCATGATCTGCATGCGGTCGCCCACCGCCTTGCGGATCTTCTCGAACGGTTCGACGGCGCGCTTCATCTGCTCGGCGGTGATGAACCGGCCGTCGTTGGCGATGGCGGCCGGATCGAACGGCCAGATCTTCATGCCGGTGATGCCCTGCTCCAGCAGGCTTTCCGCCAGCCGGCCGGCATCGGTCATGAAGCCGTTCAGATCCTCGTACGGCCCCTCGCTGGAACCCAGGTTCCAGGTATCGACCGGCTTGATCTTGTTGGAGCGCACATAGCCGTAGCCGGCGCAGGTGTTGTAGACCGGCACCCGGTCGTGGCAGAGGCCGCCCAGCATCTGATGCACCGGCTGGCCGCAGACCTTGCCGAGAATGTCCCACAGCGCGAGGTCGATGGCCGACGCGGCGCGGTATTCGGCGCCGGTCGAGGACTGCGCCATCGGCAGATTCACCAGCTCGCGGGCATGGGCCTCGATGCGCAGCGGGTCCTTGCCGAGCAGGCGGGCAGCCAGCACGTCATGGATGTGCGCCTCGACCGCGCCTGCGCCGTAGAAGGTCTCGCCAAGGCCGACGACGCCGGCATCGGTGTGGACGCGGACCCAGACGACGTTGGAGAACTCGTCCGTCCTCAGTGTTTCCAGCTGCGTGATTTTCATGGAGCGCTCGCAAGGGTGGGGTGGGCTTGCGCCGTGCCGGGGCACGGCGCCGCCGGATCAGAAGACGATCTGAACCTTCATGTTGCTGTTGCGGTCATGCGCCGCGGCGAACGCCTCGGCCGCTGCCTCGAACGGGAACTGCGCCGTGGCCAGCGGCGACAGGTCGACGCCGCCGGTGGTCAGGGCGGAGACCGCCCAGGCGAATTCCTCGTGGAAGCGGAAGGAGGTCTTGAACGTCACTTCCTTGGCGAGCAGCCGGTTCAGCGGGATCGGGGTGAGGCCGGGCGCCAGCATGCCGACCTGGACGACGGCGCCGCCGGGGCGGGTGCTCAGCACGCAGGTCTCCACCGCCCTGGCGCTGCCCGACGCTTCGAAGCAGACGTCGAAGCAGCCGCGGTCGGCCTGCCAGCGGTTGGGGGTTTCGCTGTCGGCCAGCACGTTGACGGTTTCATCGGCGCCGATTTGGGCGGCGATCTCCAGCGGCTTGTCCGACAGGTCGGTGATGGTGACGTGCTCGGCTCCCGCCCGGCGGGCGGCGACGGCGATCAGGCAACCGATCGGCCCGGCACCGGTGATCAGCACGCGCCGGCCGAGCAGGCTGCCGGCTTGCGCCACCGCATGGAGGGCGACGGCGAATGGCTCGGCGAAGACCAGATTGGTGTGCTTCGTGTCGGCCGGCACCGGGAAGCACTGGAAGTCACGCACCACCAGCGTTTCGCGGAAGGCGCCCTGGACATGGGGAAAGCGCGAGGCGCTGCCGAAGAAGATCATGTTGGCGCAGAGATTTTCCCGGCCGGCCAGGCAGTGCGGGCAGGTCCGGCACGGCTTGCCGGGATTGACGGCGACGCGGTCGCCGATCTTGGTCCGGGTAACGTCGGGACCGACCTCGACGACGTCGCCGCTGATCTCGTGGCCCAGGACCATCGGTTCCCGGACGTTGAAATCGCCGACGCGGCCCTCGAAGAAGTAGTGGAGGTCCGATCCGCAAATGCCGCCTGCGGCGATCCTGACCCGGACTTCTCCCGGCTTCAGGGCCGGCTCGTCGAGCGTTTCAAGGCGAAGATCCTTTTGTCCATGCAGAACACAGCCGCGCATCTGGCTTCTCCTGAAAGGTGATGGCGCGCCGGAGCGCCTCGTGTCTTGCGGTCCGTCCGCCCGGCCGGTGCCTCGGGCTCTTCGGGATCCTGCGTAGCCGCCCGGCACCGCGTGACGTCACGCCGAAAGGGAAGTGGACCAAAACCAAAATTGGTCTACTGGTTCGATGAATATTCTGGTCCTTTGGGCTTGTCAACCTGGAGCGTCGGACCGTCACGCCTGTACGGGCTGTCCGCTACACCCGCACCGGCCGCCGCATCGGCTTGGACCGGTTGAAAATTGCAGAGATCTCAAAGGGATGAGTGGCCGTCTTAAGGAGCGGGGCGCTCCGGATTCACGCCATTGGGGCCATGCGAAGCACCGAGCCGCAGGGCGCCGCACGGCGGTCTCGACGCTTCGGATGCAGCGGAATCAGGCCACCCTGCGACCGTCGGTCGCATGCCAACAAAACATTTTGTGCATCCAGCGTTATGCGGTTGACACATCCCGGCAGGCTGCACTATCCAGTGGAGCAGAAGACCAATGTACCAATTTGCCAAATAGGCCGGCCCGCAGTGTCCCGTGCCGACGCTGGCGCGGTGGAGCGTCCGTAGCCTGAGCGGATCGCAACCGGACATCGGTTCCGGCCTGCCGATCCATCGCCTCCGCCGACAGCGGCGCTCCATCGCCAGGACACCCGGCGGGTGATCATTTCTTGAGGGGGAACCATGAGTGCTATGCCCAAGGGGAAATCTCAGGCCGGAGCGGGCAGGGATGCCGCACCGTCCGGCGCTCCTCTCCGCGTGGTCGTCGCCGACGCCAATTTCATGCCCCATCGCGCGTTGATGCAGGCGCAGCTTCCCGCCGACACCGTGGTGTCCTGGCATCCCGCCTTCGACGAGGCGGCGGTCGCGGCCGACCTGCCGGGCGCCGACGTGTTCGTCGGGCCGCGCTTCACCGCCGCCATGGGGGCTGCCGCCGATTCCCTTCGGCTGGTCCATGTCGGCGGCGCCGGCTATGACGGCATCGACGGCAAGGCGCTGCCCGACGGCGTTCTCTGCGCCAACACCTTCTGCCACGAATCATCCATCGCCGAGTTTGTGGCGGCGACCAGCGTCGTCATGCGCCGCCAGCTCCTGCAGCAGGACCGCGAACTGCGCCGGGGGCACTGGGATTCCTCGGTTTACGAATCGCAGCGCTCTCAACCGAGTTCGCTGGCCGGAGCCACCGTCGGAATCGTCGGGTACGGTCACATCGGATCGCATGTCTGGCGGTTGATGCGGGCGTTCGGCGCCTCCGGCGTCGCCGTCACATCCCGGCCGGAGAGAGCCGAGGGGGAGGGGTTGAGCTGGGTTGCCGGGACCGACGGGCTCGACCGCCTGCTCGCGGAGAGCGACATCGTCGTGCTTTGCCTGCCGCTGCTGCCGGAAACCCGCCACATCATCGGCAGGGCGCAACTCGCGGCGATGAGGTCCGATGCCCTGCTGGTCAATGTCAGCCGCGGCCCGCTCGTCGATCCCGAGGCGCTCTTCGATGCGCTGAAGGATCGCCGGATCGGCGGGGCTGTCATCGACGTGTGGTATCAGTATCCGAGCGGCGGCGCCCATGCCCAGCCGTCACCGCTGCCCTTCGACACGCTCGACAACATCCTGATGACGCCTCACATCTCCGGCGTCACCACCCAGACCTTTCAGGGCCGTGTGCGCGAGGTCGCGGCGAACATCGCCCGCCTCCAGGCGGGGGAGCCGCTGCGCAATCTGGTCAGTCCCCGCTGAAGCCAGGCTGACACCATCGCGGGCGTGCCGGCCGGCATGCCCGATTGCGCCCATCCGCTGGCGCCGTTTGCCCGGTTCGTCCATCGCCCGGCGCCCCCAGGGTCGCGCGGCCAAGACCGCGCGCGCTCATTGTTCCACCGCAGCGGTGGTTGATGAAGGAAGCAGGACATGACTGAGATATCCAGCTCCATCGCGGACTCCGAACAGATCGCAAGGGACGATGCTCCCGCCGACGCCAAGAATGTGCGCCGGGCGGCACTGGCCGGTCTCATCGGCACGATGCTCGAAAATTACGATTTCGTGATCTACGGCACCGCATCGGCCCTGATCTTCAGCAAGCTGTTCTTCCCGACGATCTCTCCGGCCGCCGGCATCATCGCCGCCTTCGGCGCCTACGCCATCGGCTTCCTCGCACGGCCGCTCGGCGGTCTCTTCTTCTCGCATTTCGGTGAGAAGTTCGGCCGCAAATGGGTCCTGGTCACCACCCTGTTCCTGATGGGCGGGGCGACCTTCGCCATCGGCTGCCTGCCGACCTATGAATCGGTCGGCATCTGGGCGCCGCTGCTGCTCGTCCTCTGCCGCTTCCTGCAGGGTTTCGGCGCGGGCGCCGAGCAATCGGGCGGCGCCACGCTGCTGACGGAGACGGCCCCGCTCGGCCAGCGCGGCCGGCTGTCGTCGCTGATCATGGTGGGTGCGGCCTTCGGCACCGCGCTGGGCGCCATCGCCTGGATCGGCGTGCAGCAGCTTCCCGACGCCGCGATGATGAGCTGGGGCTGGCGGGCGATCTTCTGGAGCAGCATCGTCGTCACCATCGCCGCCTTCGTCATCCGTTTGAAACTCGCCGAGAGCCCGGTGTTCACCGAGCTGAAGAAGAAGGTGGACGTCAAGAACCAGGCTCCGCTGCGCGTCGTCGCGAAGCATGGCAAGAAGAACGTCGTCAAGATCATCCTGATGAACTGGGGCGTGTCGACCCAGTCCTACACCTATCAGGTCTTCATGATCTCCTACCTGATCAATGTGGTCGGGGTCGATACGCACTTCGTCCCGCCGGTGCAGCTGGCCGCCGCGATCGCCGCCTCCTTCGCGGCCTTCCTGACGGGCATGCTGTCCGACCGCTTCGGACGCCGCCGGATGACGCTGGCGCTGACCGGGATCCTGGTCGTCACGCCGTTCCTGGTCTTTCCGGGACTCAACACCGGCTCGCCGGCTCTGATCACCGCCATCATCGTCTTCGGCTACATGGTCGCCGCCCAGGGCGTGACCGGCGTTCATATGAGCTTCTTCCCGGAAATCTTCGGCAGCCGCTACCGCTATGCCGGCGTGACGCTGGGGCGGGAGTTCTCGTCGATCATCGGCGGCGGCATCGCTCCCCTGCTGTGCGCCTCGCTGCTGGCCTGGTACGGCAATTCCTGGGTTCCGGTGGCGATCTACATGGCCGTCACCATGCTGGTGTCGTTCCTGGCCACCTATTCGCTGCCCGAAACCCTCAACCGCGACCTGAACACGCCGACCGATGCCGAATGGGGCGAAGCGCGGCCTGCCAGGGCTCAAATCTGAACGGAGAATGATCACGGGGGGGGCGGAAGCCGGAGCTTTCCGCCCCCGCAATTTCTTCTCGCGTATCGAAGGAAGGGCATGACCATGAGCGTTCACCGCAAGGCGACCCGCATCGTCGGCGCCTATGCCGCCCAGCCGGAAGAGGTTTCCGACCGCCGGGCCTATCTGGAAGAGGTGCTGTCGCTTCCCGGCGTCGATGGGTTGGAGATTTCCTGGGGAGCGCCCGGCTGGGAGCAGGACGCGCCGCTTCTGGCCGATGTCCTCGCAAGCCGGGAGGGCCAGGGAGGACATGTGCTGACCTTGATCGGCGCTGCGGCGACGGCGGCGGCCAAGGACCCGGCGGTCGGCCTGGCTTCTCCCGATCCTGACGGGCGTGACCGGGCAGTACAGCATGTTGCCGCGGCCCGCGAAGCCGTGCTGGATTTCATGGCGCGCGGACAGCGTATCGTGGCCGTCGAACTTCATGCATTTCCGACCCAGCCCGAGGCCGACGCCGGGCTGGGCGGCCGTGCATTGGAGCGGTCGCTGTGCGAGATCCTGTCCTGGGACTGGGGTGGCGCCGCCATCATCCTGGAGCATTGCGATGCCCGCCGGACAGGGGGATGGCAGAAGGGCCTGCTCCCTCTCGACATCGAAATCGCGGCCGTGGCTGCCGCTGCGGCGACGTCGTCCACGCCCACGGGCATGGCGGTCAATTGGGGGCGCTCGGCGATCGAGGAGCGGGATGCGGCAGCTCCCTGCCGTCATGTGCAGCGCCTGCGCTCCGCCGGATTGCTGCGTGGTGTGATGTTCTCCGGCGCGACGGATCGCGATGGCGTCTACGGCATGGCCTGGAGCGATGTGCATCCGCCGGTCACGGACATGGTGTCAGAGTCGGTGATGAACCGGGACCGGATGGCGACGACGCTGGAGGAGGCCGGCAGCGCCTTGCTGTATGACGGCGTCAAGGTCGCGGCGCGGCCGCCACATACCACCGTGAAGGATCGCGTCGCCCTGATCCGCGGCACGCTGGCCGCCCTCGATGTGACCTGAACTGCCGGGGATTTCCGGAAAGCCCCGCTTCCTGAGACGCCGGAGACGTTGCGGGGCCTGGGTGGGCCGGTTCGATCGGCGGTGCCTGTGCGACGCCTACCGGCAACATGCCTCCCGCCGAAGCCGAAGCACGCTACGATGCCAAGATCGAGGATGTTGCCATGGCGGCGTGACGCAAGCCAAATGTCCTCTGGAAATCCCGGCAGGGTCAGTGATGGAAATCCGGTGACATGGAACTGCGGCACCTGCGCTATTTTCAGATGGTTGCGGCGGAGCGCAGCTTCACCCGCGCGGCTGAGCGGCTTCACATCGCGCAACCCCCGCTCAGCCGGCAAATCCGCCAGCTCGAAGAGGAGCTGGGGACCGAGCTGCTGGTGCGGGGATCGCGACCGCTCGAACTGACCGAGGCCGGGCGCCTGCTCTATGAGCATGCCATCCAGGTGCTGGACCGGGTCGACGACATCCATTGGAGCCTGCGGGCGCTGGGCGGGTCGCGCCGCACCGTCTATCCGGTCGGGCTGGTCGGCTCGATCCTCTACGGCTCGCTTCCCCGCGTGCTGCGCCGGTTCCGGGCGTCGCGCCCCGACCTCGATGTCCGCTTGATCGAAATGACGACGCTGGAGCAGCTGCCGGCCCTGCGCGACCACCGCATCGCCATCGGCTTCGGCCGGTTGCCCTTTCAGGAACCCGGCATCGTCCAGCAGGTTCTGCATGACGAGCGGCTGGTGGTCGCGGTGTCCTGCGAGTGCCCGCTGGCCGCCGGGACGGGCCCGGTGCCCTTGGCCGCACTGGTCCGCGAGACCCTGCTGGTCTATCCCCGCAAGCCGCGGCCGAGCTATGCCGATCAGGTGCTGGCGCTGTTCCGCGACCGGGGCCTTCTGCCCAATGCGGTGGTGGAGGCGGGAGAACTCCAGACCGCTTTGGGGCTCGTCGCCTGCGGAGTTGGGGTGTGTCTGGTGCCGGAATCCGCGTCCGGGTCGCGCGGCGACCTGATCTACCGGCCGGTCGCCGACAAGGGGATCACCTCGCCGATGATCGTCAGCACGCGGGCCGGCGACGAAAACGAGGCGACCGCAGCCCTGCTCGCCATGGTGACGGAATGACCCCGAGGGGTCCGGTTCCATGGCGAGGCATCCTCCCGGCTGCGGACAATTCTCGCAGCGATGCGGACACCGAGAAATCCCGTATCGGATTTCAGCCTCCGAAACGGAAAGCCCCCCGCCGGACTGGCGGGGGGCTTTCCTCGACCGGAGGTGCCGGAATGCGCGGCACCGGAACTCCTGCCGCCGGGACCGCTCAGGCGGAGACGCGCGCGCGGTCGACCACGTCGGTCGGCAAGCCGTCGCGGGCCTCGACCAGGCGGAAGTCGAAGGCGATCTCGGCGAAGGGACGGGTCACGCCACGGGCCTCCATCGCCGCCGGATCGTCGATGCGGCGGACGTCGGGCACCAGCCCGTCGCGGGTGGCGAAGGCGAAATCGTCGTCGATCAGCGGATCGCCCTTGATGTTGATCTGCGTCGTCAACTTGCGATAACCGGGCGCGCTGACGAAGAAGTGGATGTGGGCGGGACGGGCGCCGTGACGGCCCAGCAGGTCCAGCAGCTGCAGCGTGCTGCTGCCCGGCGGGCAGGCATAGCCCGACGGCATGATCGACTGGAAGGAGTAGCGCCCGTCGGCGCCGGTCTGGATGGTGCCGCGGTTGTTGAAGGGCGTCTGCGAGCTGTCGAAGATCGAATAGTTGCCCTTGGAATTGGCATGCCAGACCTCGACCACCGCATGGGGGATCGGCTTGCCCGACGCATCGCGCACGACGCCCGACATGAAGAGCGGCTCCGCCTCGGTGTCCAGCCCGTCGTCGATGCGGGCGTTGCCCTGATGCACCGGGGCGCCGACCACATAGAGCGGGCCTTCGATGGTGCGCGGGGTGCCGTTCTCGTTCAGGCCGGCGGCGCTCTCACGCTCCTCGACCAGCAGATCGAGGAAATGCTCGAAGCCCAGTCCCGGAGCCAGCAGCCCGGCCTCGTTGTTCTTGCCCAGCTCGGTCAGGTAGTTGCAGGCGGTCCAGAATTCATCCGGAGTGACATCGAATTCGTTCATGGTGACGAACAGGTCGCGGACGATGCGGTCGACGATCGCTTTGACCCGCGGGTTGGGCGTCTTGCCGGTCGTGACCTGGGTGAAGCGCGCCAGCAGCGCGTCGAGTTCCTTGGCCTGCATGGGAGTCTCCCTGTGACTTTGTTGGTTGGTGGTGTGTGGGGGGCTGGAAAGCGGACTTGCGAAAGAACCGTCAGGCGTCGCCGTCACGGACCGAGGAGGGGTGACGGCACAGCGGCGTCACGGCGATGTCCATGTAGGGGAACAAGGGCAGTCCGGTCAGGATGTCGTGCAGTTCTGCATTGTCGGCGACGTCGAAGATGCTGACATTGGCGTAGGCGCCGGCAACCCGCCACAGATGGCGCCATTTGCCGCCGCGCTGCAGGTCGGCGGCGATGGCCTTCTCGCGCGCCTTCAGGTCGGCGGCGGCGTCCGGCGGCATGTCGGCCGGCAGGCGAACCGTCATCGTCACATGGAACAGCATGGGATCACTCTCCAGCTTGGGGCGTGGTGGTTTGGGGAAGGGCGCGCGTCGCATGGAGGCTGCGCGGACGGTCGCGGCGCAGGGCGTCCAACCGGTCGGGATCGATGTCGACGCCGATGCCCGGCCCGTCCGGCACGACCAGGGCGAACTCCTCGTAACGCAGCGGCGTAGCGAGGAAATCGCCGGTGAACAGCAGGGGGCCGAACAGCTCGGTTCCCCAGTCCAGCCGGGGCAGCGTGGCGAACAGCTGGGCCGCCGCCGCCGTCCCCACCCCGGTTTCTATCATGGTGCCGCCATATATGCCGATCCCGGCCGCCTCGGCGATGGCCGCGACCTTCGCCGCCGGACCGACGCCGCCCGATTGGGCGAGCTTGACCGAAAAGACATCGGCACCGGCAGCGGCCGCGACACGGAAAGCGTCTTCGGCGCCGCGCAGGATCTCGTCGGCCATCACGGCGATGGGAAAATCCTGGGTCAGGCGGGCAAGCGCCGGCAGATGCTGGCGTCCCACCGGCTGTTCGACGAGATCGGCCCCGGCATCGGCCAACGCCGCCAGCCCGCGCCGGGCTTCGGTGACGCTCCAGGCCTGATTGACGTCCACCCGGACGCTGGCGCGGTCGCCCAGCGCGCGCTTGATCGCGGCGATGTGGGCGATGTCGTCGGCCAGCGCGCGCTTGCCGATCTTCAGTTTGAAGATGTTGTGGCGGCGTGTGTCGAGCAGACGTTCGGCCTCGGCGATGTCGAGGTCGGACTGCCCGCTCGCCAGCGTCCAGGCGCAGGGCAGCCGGTCGCGCACCCGCCCGCCGAACAGATGGGCCAGCGATACGCCCAGCCGACGGGCCGCCGCGTCCTGCAACGCGGTTTCGACCGCGCATTTGGCTGTATTGTTGCCCTGGACGAAGGCGCCGATCCGCGCCATCGCCGCGCCGACCCGCCCGGCATCCTGGCCGATGAGCAACGGCGTCATGTAGGTGTCGATCGCCAGCGCCATGCCCTCGACCGATTCCTCACCATAGCTCAAGCCGCCGATGGTCGTCCCTTCGCCCCAGCCGACGACACCGTCGGATGCGGTGATGCGGACGATCACGACCGATTGCGTCCGCATCGTTGCCATTGCCAGGACATGCTGGCGGATGGTCGGCAGATCCAGAATGAAGGTTTCGACCCGCTCGATTGTCGTCACGCGAACATCCTCAAATCAGTGCGTATGTGCAGCGTCATAGTTTTCGAGGCTGATCATCGCTTTAAAGGACGTTTCGTGTCCAAAACCGATTGGATCATGTTTCCATACCCAATAGGTATGCACAACGAGAAGGCGTGCGCCGCCATGCTCAGGAAGGCCGAGGGCAAGATTATATTTTTGCAGATTGGGAAAAACTGGTTCCCATATTTTTAAATGCCGAATCCTTGACAGGACATGGCGCCGATTTGGAAGATGAAGGTCCTTCCGCCTCGATGCGGAGGATTGGGTTTTGCCCGTTTCATCAAGAAGATGCAGCCGAGCCAGCCACAGATAAGGCCTCGGGCAAGCACCAACGACGCGATCCGCGGTTGGACGGCTCTCCATTTGGGGGCCCTCGCCGCAGGAACTTGCATGAATGAACAGGGCCTTTGGGCATCCATCAGGGAGACAAGAGAAGCATGCGCTTTTTCAATATGATGGTGGGCGTCGTCTGCGCGCTGGCGATCGGCGCGGCGGCCGGGCCGGCGCCGGCCGCGGACCCGATTAAGGTCGGTGCGGTCCTGTCCTTGACCGGCGGCGCGTCGAGCCTGGGCGATCCGGAACTGAAGACCCTCGAAATGATGGTCGACCAGACCAACAAGGCCGGAGGTCTGCTGGGACGCCCGGTCGAGCTGGTCCATTACGACGATGGCAGCGAGCCCGGCAAGGCCAACGTCCTGGCCAAACGCCTGATCGAAGACGACAAGGTGGACATGCTGATCGGCGGCACCACCACCGGCGCCAGCATGGCGATGTACCCGCTGATCGAACGGGCGCAGATCCCGTTCATCTCCCTGGCCGGCGCCCTGGTGATCGTCGAGCCGGTCAAGCGCTGGATGTTCAAGCCCGCCCATCACGACCGCATGGTCGGCCAGCGCGTGATGCTCGACATGAAGGCCAGGGGCTACCAGTCCATCGCCATGCTGTCGGACACCAGCGGCTTCGGCCAGTCCGCCCGCAAGGAGATGCTGAACGTCGCCCAGAAGGTCGGCATCACCGTGGCGGTGGACGAGACCTTCAACCCGAAGGACACCGACGTCACCACCCAGTTGGCGAAGATCAAGAACACACCCGGCATCCAGGCCCTGTTCGTCGTGACCTTCGGCCAGGGTGCGGTGGTCGTGACCAAGAACATCGCGCAGCTCGGCATCGACCTGCCGCATTACGAGACCTCCGGGGTGGCGACGCGGGAGTATATCCGTCTGGCGGGGCCGGCGGCCGAAGGGGTGCGCCTGCCGGCGCCGGTGCTGATGGTCGCCGCCGACCTGCCCGACAGCGATCCGCTGAAGAAGCTGTCCGTCGACTACGTCAGGGAGTACGAATCCCGTTACAAGACCGACGTGTCGTCCTTCGGCGCCTATGCCCGCGACGCCTGGCACATCTGGGTCAATGCGGTGACGCTGGCCAAGAGCGTCGACAAGGCCAAGGTCCGGGATTTCATCGAGAACACGACGGGTCTCCCCGGAACGTCCGGCATGATCAACATGTCGCCCCAGGACCATCTCGGCCTCGACATCTCCGCATTGAAGATCGTCACGGTCAGGAACGGCAAGTTCACGATCGCCGACTGAACTGTCCGTTTCGTCCGCTCCCGCCCGGTTCCACCGCGCCCGTATGGGCGCGGCGTGAGGGAATGCGCCGGCGCTCCGCCGAGAGGAAAAGGACCCCATGCTGCCAGAGCTTCTTCAATTCATTCTGTCGGGCATGACGCTGGGCGCCATGTACATGCTGTCGGCGCTCGGCTTTTCNGAGTTCATCATGGTCGGCGGCATGGCGGCCTCCTTCCTGTCGGCGGCGGGCGTGCCGCTGCCGGCGGCCTGCGTCGCGGGGGTGATGATCGCCGGGCTCGTCGGCGGTCTGGTCGAGCGGCTGGCGGTCGCACCCGCCCGCGACGCCGAGGTCGCCAGCATCATCATCATCACCATCGGCGTGTCGATGATCCTGCGGGGACTGACGGAGATCCTGCTGGGCAAGAGGCCGCACGCCCTGCCGCATTTTTCCGGCGAGGCGCCCCTGGCGCTGCTGGGCGCGACCATCCTGCCGCAAAGCCTGTGGGTGCTGGCTACAGGTGCGCTGATCGTGCTGGGGCTTGGCCTGTTCTTCGGCCGCACCCGCATCGGCAAGGGTGTGCTGGCGACGTCCTATGACCGGCTGGCGGCCCAGCTGGTCGGCGTCGACGTCCGCGGGGTGCTGACGCTCAGCTTCGCGTTGTCGGCGGTGATCGGCGCCGTCGGCGGTGTTCTGATCGCCCCGATCTCCACGGTGGCATACGACACCGGCATGATGCTGGGATTGAAGGGCTTCGTTGCGGCGACGCTGGGCGGCCTGGGCAGCGGGCCGGGCGCGGTGTTCGGCGGCCTGTTCCTGGGCCTGATCGAGGCGTTGACCGCCGGCTATGTCTCCTCCGCCTACAAGGACGCGGTGCCGTTCGTCCTGGTCTTCATCGTCCTGGTGCTGCGTCCGCAGGGGCTGCTGGGCGCCAAACCGACGGATCGGATCTGACCCATGACCCATCATCCCGACCAATCACTGCCGCGCAGCCGGCAATCCACTTCCGGGCCCACTTCCGGGCCCACTTCCGAGCCCATCCTGGGGCCCGGCGCGGGGCGCGTCATCGGGCTGGCGGTGCTGACCGCCGTCGTGGCGCTGCTGCCGTTGCTTCTGCCCAATGCCTTCTATTTCGACGTGGCGATCCGCATCGCCATCCTGGCGGTGAACGCCATCGCCCTCAACCTGCTGATGGGCTACACCGGCCAGATCAGCCTGGGCCATGCCGGCTTCTTCGGACTGGGGGCCTATGGCTCCGCCGTGCTGACCACGCATTTCGGCTGGACGCCGCTGCCGGCCCTGCTGGCCGCTGCCGGGCTGACGGCGGTGATCGCCTGGGCCGTGGCGCGGGTCATCCTGCGCCTGCGCGGCCATTATCTCGCCATGGCCACGCTCGGACTGGGCATCATCATCTCCATCGTGCTGGCCAACGAGGCGGCCTGGACCGGCGGTCCCGACGGCATGCCGGTCGACGGTTTCAGCCTGTTCGGCCTGACGCTGTCGGGCGAACGGCAATGGTACTGGCTGTTCGGCGGCCTGCTGATCGGCACCGTGATCCTGGCGCAGAACCTCATCGATTCCCCCGCCGGACGGGCGTTGCAGGCGCTGCACGGGTCGGAGACCGCCGCGTCGGTCGCCGGCATCGACGTCGGACGGCGCAAGATCGGCGTGTTCGTCCTCTCCGCCACCGTGTCGGCGATGCTCGGCAGCCTGTCGGCCCATTATTCCGGATACATAAATCCCGGCATCGCCGGCTTCCTGCAATCGGTGGAACTCGTCATCATCGTGGTTCTGGGCGGCATGGCGTCGATCTACGGATCGATCTTCGGCGCGGTGGTCATGGGCCTGCTGCCGCAGATCCTGGCCGGTTACGAGGGTTGGGATTCGGTGCTGTTCGGGGTGATCCTGGTGGTGACGATGATCTTCCTGCCGCGCGGCGTCGTTCCCAGCCTGGCGACACGCCTTCGTTCCCTCCGCTTCGCGGGCAAGGGAGGTGCGGCATGCTGACGGTCGCCAACCTGTCCAAACGGTTCGGCGGGGTTCACGCGGTTCAGGATGTGAGCTTCACCATTCCCAAGGGTTGCGTCTATTCGGTGATCGGGCCGAACGGCGCCGGCAAGACGACGCTGTTCAACCTGATCTCCGGCCTCTATACGCCGACTGCCGGCACGATCGGCTTCGAGGGGCGGGAGATCGGCGGCGTCGCCCCCGACCAACTGGCCAGACTCGGCATGAGCCGCACCTTCCAGAACCTGCAGATCTGCAGGAATCTCAGCGCCATCGACAATGTGATGGTCGGCGCCCATCTGACGCTCAATTCCTCCATGTTCGCCGGAATGGTCCGTTGGCCGGGCCTGTCGCGCGCAGACCGGGCGTGCCGCGAACGGGCCGCCGCCCTGATGGAGCGGGTGGGCTGCGGCGCCTTCATCAAGGCCGATGCGGCCGCGATGCCCTATGGCGCCCTGAAGCGGCTGGAGATCGCCCGCGCCCTGGCGTCGGATCCGAAGATTCTGTTCCTGGACGAACCGGCGGCGGGACTGAACCACACCGAAACCCATGGGATTCAGACCCTGGTGGCGGATCTCGCCCGGTCGGGGCTGACCGTCGTGGTGGTGGAGCACGATATGAAGCTGGTGATGAACGTGTCCGACCGCATCCTGGTCCTGAACTACGGCCGCCGGCTGGCCGAGGGCACGCCTGCCGAAATCCGCGAAAACCCGGATGTGATCGCCGCCTATCTGGGCGCCGACGCCGAGGAGGACTGACGACCATGCGCGCGCTTGCCATCATCGCGGCCGAACACCGCAACATGCGTCTGGTCGCCGGAGCTCTGGCGGTGCTGGGCGACCGGTTCGCCGCCGGTTCGGCGGACGAGGCCGGGCTCCACACCGTCGAACTGATCGCCGATTATTTCGAAGCCTACGCCGACCATTGCCACCATGCCCGCGAAAGCGATCTGCTGTTCGCGCGGATGCGTGCGCGCAGCGACCGGGGCGGGGCGATGCTCGACCGGCTCGACCGGGACCACCATGACGCGCGGCGCCATCTCGTGCGCCTGCGCCACCTCGCCAGCAACCCGAACCGCCATGATGCGAAGAACCTGACGGAGCTTGCCGCCGAGATCGCCCGTTTCCGCCGGGAGCTGGACGAGCATCTGCGGGTCGAGGAGGAGGAGTGCTTCCCCTTGGCCGGCGCGGTTCTGACTCCGGCGGACTGGACGGAAATCGACGCCGCCTTCGCCGCCCGCAGCGATCCGCTCGACCAGGGCGACCCTGCGGAGACGGTGGCCCTGCTGCGCGCGCGGATCACGCAGCTGCTGCCCTCGCCCGAAGGTTTCGGGGCGAAGGCCGACCATGCGCCCATCGCGCCGAAACCGTCGACGGCGGGAGATGCGCTGCTGACGGTCGATGGCGTGACCAGCGCCTACAGCCGCATCCAGGTCTTGCACGGCGTGTCCATCCAGGTTCCACCTGGGCAGCTGGTGGCGCTGGTCGGCGCCAACGGCGCAGGAAAGACCACCTTGCTGCGCTGCATTTCCGGCGTCCAGCCGATCTCCACCGGATCCGTCCTGATGCAGGGCAAGCCGATCACCGGCGCCAGCGCCGATGCGCGGGTGCGCGCCGGCATCTGCCAGGTGCCGGAGGGGCGGCATGTCTTCGCCCCGATGACGATCGAGGACAATCTGCGCATGGGCGCCCACACCCGTCCGGCGGCGGAGATCGCGGACGGGCTGGAGGAGGTGTTCACCCTGTTCCCGGTGCTGCGCGAACGGCGCGATCAGCCCGCCGGGGTGCTGTCGGGCGGCCAGCAGCAGATGGTGGCCCTGGGCCGCGCTCTGATGGGCAAGCCCAGGCTTCTGCTGCTGGACGAGCCGAGCATGGGGCTGGCGCCGCTGATCGTCGCGGACATCTTCCGCATCATCCGCATGCTGCGGGAGGCGGGCATGACCATCCTGCTGGTGGAACAGAATGCGCGGGCCGCGCTGTCCATCGCCGATCACGCCTATGTCATGGAATCGGGGCGGATCGCCTTGCAGGGACGCGGCCGGGATCTGCTGAAGAATGACGAGGTCCGCCGCGCCTATCTCGGCATGTAAGGTCGATGCCGTGGAGCAGCGCGGCGAACGGGAGTGCGGAAAAGACAGTGCGGACGGGTGCCTCCACCCGTCCGCAACCGGCAGTCAGTAGGTCAGGGTCGCCATAGCCGCGAAGACCGTGCTGTCCTTGTTGCCGCCGAGGAACTGCTTGCCGCCGTCACCGGCGAAGAAGCGCCCGGCCACGCCGCTGACCAGCAGGTTTGGCGTCGCCGCCCAATCGACCACGAGGTTGATCTCATTGCCGACATGGCCGCTGGTGACGCCGGCCGGCTTGCGGTCGAAGCGGAAGTCGTACAGCAGGGCGCTCAGCGTCACCGTCTCGGCCGGCTGGACGGCGAACTGGACATTGTGGACCTTCACATTGCTGTTGGAGGTCGGGAAATACTGGCCGTTGATCTCGCCCTGCAACCAGCTGCCCCAGCGCGGGAAGCCCATGTGGAGCGGGTCGAACGCCTCGCTCTTGACCGTTCCCGGATTGTCGCCGCTGAACTGGCTGTAGCGGTAGCTGGCGCGCGGCGTCCAGGCGACGTCGGCGAAGCTGTAGCCGGCCTCGCCGTACCAGGCCGAGGCGTCCAGCGCAGCACCGGCGCGGCTGTTGTGCTGCTTCACATATTCCGCCGACAGGGTCAGGCCGGGGACCGACGGGATGGTGATGCCGAGGGCGCGCAGGTTGTAGATGTCCATGCCCTTGCGGGTCGCCAGCTTCGACTCGTCGATGCGCATGTAGGAGGCGCCGACCGAGCTCTTGCCCTCCGCCCCGAAGCGCCATTCCAGATTGCCGCCATAGATGACGTCGGTGTTGCTGTTCTTGTCGCTCTTCAGGCGGAACAGGTCGGCATGGACCGGCGCGATGTCGAATTTGGCGACGGCGGTGCCGGTGTTCCAGCCGCGGCGCGGCCCCAGCCAGTAAGTTCCCTGCCGCCGCGAATCCAGCGTGCCGTCGCCGATGATGAAGCCGTCGCCGATCACGAAGTTCTGCCGGCCATAGCTGAGGTCGACGGCATCCTTGCCCAGGCTGGACAGCAGGTCGCCGCTCTTCCAGCCGACATAGAGGGTGTCGAGGTCGGTGCGGCCCTGGCGGCCTTGCGTGAAGCCGCCGGCATCGCCGTCCCCGACCGTTCCGCCCGACACCGCACGCACACCGCCGTAGAGGGTACCGGCGCTTTCGGTGGCATAGGTCAGCTTCAAGCTGGGAGCGATGTAGCCTTCGGCCCAATTGCGGTCCTTCTGGACCTTGCCGTCCGGTGTGACCACACCGGCACCGAGATTGGCGTTGGTCACCGCGACCGCACCGATGCCGGCGGTAAAGCCGCCTTCCAGGGTGACGCCGTTCTGCTCATGGAGCGTGACGTCCGCGTGGGCGGTGGTGGACATCGCGAGCAGGGGCACCGCGAGCAGGGCCGTCCCGGCCAGCATTGCGTGCCGGAGCGGTCGAGGGGGGCGGGTGGCGTCGTTCGGCCGGGGGATGCATGTCCCGGTGAAGGACAGGGCGGTGACCATGAAGCTGTCTCCGTTCAGGTGATTTTCTTGTTTGGGCAAGGGCGGGGCCAAGGCTGGCCGCCTTGCGTGCGCCATGCATGCCCACGACCCGTGAAGCCGTGTCGGAGCCGAGAGCAGGACTCGCATCGGACGTAGAGCTTGCAAGGTCAGGCATGCCATCGATTGATGGCGGTACGGATTATATACATACAATCAAATAATATCCGCTGTATTTATTGAATAATATTATCGGAAACTGCAAAATTGTTTTGCAGGATCAGGAGATTTTCGATTGAATTGATTATGAATGTTTATAAGGAGCCCGGTTGTTCGCCAGCGGATTTGTGTGCGGCAAGGTGTCCGGCTTCCAACCGTCTTGTGATGCGGCGGATTTTCCGCTATTCACCCGGCATCTCCACATGGTTGTGTCGAGCGTGGCCGGACCGGCTGGCAGCCTGTTCGCCCCGCCGCAGCCGGATGAAGGGCGCATCATGAGCGGCAGCAGTTCTCCCCAACTCCCGATGCAGGCGGGGGACCAGGCCTTCTCCAAGAAGCGCATGCGCCGCGACTGGCCCTTCTACTGGATCTCGCGGGTGAACGGCCGCTATGTGCAGGTGCTGGAAAAGCGGCTGAAGCCGTTGAATCTCGACATGCCGCGCTGGCGCGTGCTGATGTGCCTGTATGAGGACGAGCATCAGAGCATTTCAGAAATCGCGGAAGCCAGCGTCCTGAAACTGAACACTGCGACCAAGATCGTGCAGAGGATGGTCGCCGACGGGCTGGTGACGACACGGGTGCGGCCCACCGACGGACGTGCGACCGATGTCGGCCTGACGCCTTACGGCGACCGGATGCGCCAGCTCGCCATGGCCGAGGCCGACGGCATCCTGGCGGCATCCTTCGTCAACATTTCCAGCGAGGAGATGGCGGCGCTCAACGGGCTGCTGGAAAAGGTCTTCGACCGGCTGGGCGACGTCTGACCGGCAAGGCCGCCTGGCAAGCCGCTTATCAGGCTGAGGTCCCGAGCGTGTGGAAGCCCCGGTTGAACCAGATCAGCCCGCCACCGGGGCCGTCGCAGAGCGTCGTCGCCTGAACCTCGCAGAACAGCACGGTGTGGGTGCCCTTGCGCTGGTGGTCGACGATCCGACAATCGAAGGAGGCCGAGGCGCCGGACAGCACCGGGGCGCCGGTTCCATCCTGTGTCCAGGCGCCGCCGGCGAAGCGGTCCTCGCCGGTCCATTTGGCGAAGGAGCGCGACAGCTCCTGGTGATCGGCGTTCAGCACGTTGACGCACAGAACGCCATTCTTCAGGAAGGCGTCATGGGCGAAGGCGTTGGCGTTGATGCAGACGAGCAGCGTCGGCGGCGTATCGGTCACCGAGCAGACGGCGGAGACGGTCAGGCCGTGGCGGCCGGCAGGGCCGTCGGTGGTCACCAGATTGACGGCGGCACCCAGGCGGCTCATGCCGTCGCGGAAGGCCTGTGTTTCGGGCGGCAGCGGGGCGGCGGTTGCGGACATGATCGCTTCCTCTCAGATATCGAGAACGAGGGATTTCGACCGGGCGCGCGAACAGCAGACGCAGATCATGCTGCCCTCGGCGCGCTCCTCGTCGGTGAGGAACTGGTCGCGGTGATCGGGGGTGCCGTCGAGCACGTCGGTCACGCAGGTGCCGCAGACGCCCTCCTCGCACTTCACCGGGATGGAGATGCCGGCACGGGCGAGCGCCTTGGCGATGGTGTCCTCCGGGCCGACGCTCACGGTCACGCCGGACCGGCTCGCCGTCACCTCGAAGCCCTCGCCGGTGATGTCGACCTGGGCCGAGAAATACTCCCGGTGGATGTTGGCCGGGGCATGCCCGGCGCTCTTCGCCGCATCGATCACCCAATCCATGAAGCCTTGGGGGCCGCAGACATAGAGATGGGTCCCGGCCTCCGGCGCCGGCAGGTCGCGGGCAGGGTCGAGACGCTGTGCTTGCGGCAGATCGTCGTGATGGAACACCACGCGATGCCCCCAGGGGGCCGTGGCGATGGTGTCGCGGAAGGCGGTGGCCCGCTCCGACCGGGTGCAGTAATGCAGCGTGAAGTCCCGGTTCAGGGCGTGCAGCCGCCAGGCCATCGCCAGCATCGGCGTGATGCCGATGCCGCCGCCGAACAGCACGGTGCGGCGGGCATCCTCCGCCAGTTCGAAATGGTTGCGCGGCCCTTCGATGGTGAAGCCGCCGCCCAGGGCCGCAAGGCGGTGGAAGGCGACGGAACCGCCGCGGCTGTTGGGGTCGCGCAGGACGCCGATCTCGTAATGACCTATCTGGGCCGGGTCCGAGCAGAGCGAATACTGCCGCCACAGATCGGTGTCGCCGGCACTCAGGCGGATGTCGAGGTGTGCCCCCGCGGTGAAGGCCGGCAGGGCGGCGCCGTCGGGCGCCGCCAGCTTGACCCGCAGGATGTCGCCCGGCTCCTCGATCCGTTCGATGACGGTCAGGATGCGGGTCTTGCTGTCGGTGTCGTCGCTCATCGCATGTAGATCCCTCCGTTGACGTCCCAGCAGGCCCCGGTTACGAAGCCGGACTCCGGCCTGGCCAGCAGGGTGACGAGGTCGGCGACGAAGTCGGGGTCGCCGAGCTGGCCGACCGGGATTGCCGCCAGCGCTGCCGGGAGCCGTTCCGGCGTCAGCACCGAGCGCACCATCGGCGTGTCCATCGGACCCGGAGCGATGGCGTTGCAGGTGACGCCGAAGGGAGCCAGATCGCGGGCGAAGATCTTGGTCAGCGTCAGGATCGCCCCCTTGGAGGCGGCGTAATGCGCTCCCGTGGCGGTCCCGCCATTCTGGCCGGCCAGCGACGCCATGTTGACGATGCGGCCGTAGCCGCGCTGCTTGAAATGGCGGCCGAAGATCTGGCAGCCGGCGAAGGTTCCGCCGGCATTGGTCGCCATCACCGCGTTGAACTCGTCGACGCCGATCTCCAGCACCGGCTTGACCTCGGTGCGGGCGGCGTTGTTGACGAGCACCTCGACCGAGCCCCAGCGCTCGACGCAGCGGTCGAGGATGCGCTGGAAATCCTCGGGCTTCGACACGTCGAGCGTGCCGGAGGCTGCGGTCTCGCCCGCAAGGTCGAGGTCGCGGGCCAGCGTCTCGGCCGCATCGGCGGCGAGGTCGGTGACGACGACGCGGAAGCCGGCCCGATGCAGGGCGCGGGCGGTGAGCGCGCCCAGGCCGCTGGCGCCGCCGGTGACGACGGCGGTCTGGAGAGTGCCGGGAGACGGGGCCGCCATCAGAACAGATAGCTGAACGCCGTCAGCTCCCCGTCCGAATTCAGCAGCCGCGCCACCTTGTTGCGGATCCGCAGGCCGTCGTCGGTGCGCACCAGCGTGTAGGTCAGGTTCGCCGCATAGATCCGCTGGCGGCCGAACTTGTTCTCCACCACATGCTCGGCGCAGCCGAGGACGATCTCGTCGCCCGTCGCGCCCTGAAGCACGAAGCGGGAGACGGTGCGCACCGTGTCGGCCGGCGGCGCCGACGAGATCGAGAAGCCCTGCTGGAACCGCTCGACGCGCATTCGGCGCATCTTGGCGTCGTCATAGCAGACGTTGACCTGATCCTCGTAATTCTCGCCCTTGCCGATCGGGACGATGTAATGGCCGTCCTCGGTCCACAGCGCCAGCCAGGCGTCGTAATCGCAGCGGTCGAGAATATCGGCTTCCCGCCAGACGAAGGCGGCCAGCTCCTGCAGGTCGATATCCTTGTCCACGGTCGTGATCCCGCTCATTGGGCCATCATCCTTTTCCACATCTGATAGGAGGCGCGCATGCCGGTTTCGGCGCTGAGATGGCCGCGCGGGCCGTCGACGCCCGGAACCTCGTCGACGAGGCCGCGGTTCACCAGGATCGGCAGTTCCTTGCCGCCCAGCGTGCCGCGCTGGACGCGCTCCCACACCTCGGCGTCGTCGGGGGTGCCGAAGCCCATCGGACCCTGGAAATGTTCCTGCAGCCGGATGCGCATCCGGTTGGCGGCGGCCGGTCCGCCATCCATGCCAAGGCAGACATGGCGGATGGCGGTCTCCTTGACGCCGACCGGGCGCAGGACGCGGAAGAAGGCCAGCGACAGCGAGACGTTCGGGAACAGGTTCAGGTTGAAGCCGGCGCCGCCGGTGGCGCGGACGATCTTGCGCACGCGCGGCTCGTCGAAGCCCTCGTCGCGCAAGGCCTGGGCCAGCTCCTCGAACCGCTCCGGGATCGGGTCGTCGAGATTCTCGTCGAGATCGACCAGTTCGGGGATCATGACCGCGACCGAATGGCCGTTGCCGAGATCCTCGACGAAGCCCGCCTTGTCGAAGAAGTTGAAGGTGGCCTCGGCCTCCTTGTCCAGGCTCTGGATGAAGGACTTGTGGACGACCGGGAAATGGTAGGCGTCGGTGGTGTTCTCCAGCTGGATCTTCCAGTTCATCGGCACGGTGAACTGATGTTCGCCCAGCACCTTGACCGGATAGCCGCCGCCCTGCTTCATGAACAGGTCGATCCACTTCTTCGCCGGGCCGAGGAATTCGGCCAGCGGCTCGATGCCGTCGTCGAGCGTGGCGAAGATCATGTTCTGGTAGGAGTCGACGCGCAGCGCCTTCATCCCCAGCGTCGATTTGTCGAAGTCCTTGCCATACTGCTCGGGGTAGGGGACGCCGCGCAGCGAGCCGTCGAGGCCGTAGCCCCAGCCATGGTAGGGACACTGGAAGGACGAGGTCTTGCCCTTCTTCACCTCGCACACCGTGGCGGCGCGGTGGCGGCAGCGGTTCACCAGGACGTTGATGTCGCCCTTGCGGTCGCGCACCACGATGACCGGCTGCTGGCCGACCCAGGACAGGACGAAGGATCCCTTCTCGGGCACTTCCGAACCATGGGCGACGAACACCCAGGTGTGGGCGAAGATCTTCTCCATCTCCTGTTCGAAGAGGGCGGCATCCTCGTAAAGCGGCGTCTGGACCCGGTCATGCTCGACGAGGTCTTCCGGGCGAGCCGGAGTGTGGTGGGCCGGGCCAGGGTGGACCGGGCTATGGTCGAGAGACATGGCTTCTCCTCTTGGCTTGCCGGGGGATCAGAGTTCGGGCGTCGGCAGCGGCCGGCCCATGCGCGCCTCGATGCGCATGTAGCGCCACAGCCGGTGTCCCTGGTCGCCGACCTCGATGGTGCGGAACAGGTTGCAGGCGGCCACCACCGACTCGCGGTCGGGGAAATCGCCCAGCAGGTAGCAGGTCCAGGGGAACCCGGTGGGCGAGGTGCCGACCATCGTCTCGTCGTCGTCGATGGTGCCCAGCACGGTGACGCCCGGCATCTTGTGGACCGCGGCCAGGAACTGCTTCGTCGCCGTCCACACCGGACCGGTCTGATCGAAGGGAAGGTCGAAGAAATTCTGCAGCACGGCGATGCACAGCAGGGTGCGGATCGGTTTTTTCTCGGTCATCGCGTCGGTTCCCTGTTCTGAATTCTGATTGAGGGCCGGGGGTGCCGGATCACGGAAAGCCGGGGGCCGCCGGCTGGTCGAGCAGTGCGGCGCCGGCCATCTGCCAGCTTCCGGCGCCGATGAAGGCGTGCTGAGCCACGCAGGCGGCGTCGATCATGCAGCGCCCCAGCGGATGGCCGCTGTTCATCGAATCCGACCCGCCCAGCACGAAGGCGATGCGCGCGGCCTCGGCTCCGTCCTGCGCCGCCTTGGAAGCGACCTGCCGCAGACGGATCTGCATCGGCCGGTCGACCTCGCCCTTCGTCCGCATCTGGTCCCAGGCCTGTTCGATGGTGTCGTAGAAGGCCGCCCGCGCGCCGAGAAGCAGCCCTTCGGCCTGGGCGACGCCCATCTGGACATAGCCGCGCGCCGCCGGGCTGGGCGCGCCGGTGATCGAGTTGCGGCGGATCGCATCCTGGCGCACCCAGTCGATGGCCGCCCGCGCCGTGCCCAGCGCCACCACGGCCAGCACCTGGGAGGCGAGCGCCATGGCGGGATAGCGGAAGATCGCGTCGTCCATCGACGGCTTGCCGCCGCGGATGAAGGTCCATTCCTCCGGCACCACGATGTTCTCGACCGACACCTCGTGGCTGCCGGTGGCGCGCAGGCCGATGGTGTCCCAGGTCTCATGCACCGTGACCTTGGCGCGCGGCATGACGGCGGTGCGCAGGAGTGCGTTGGACTCCCCCTCCACCTTGATCCCGCCGCCGACGATCGACGCGCCCATCACGCCCGAGCACCAGGGCCAGCGCCCGGAGAACTCCAGCCCGCCCGCGACCTTGCGCGTCGGCTGGGGCGGGTACATGCCGCCGGCGAAGACGGTGTCGGGATCGGCGCCGTAGATGCTGGCGTAGGTTTCGGTCGGCAGCGCCGCCAGGTAGGTGGCGGAGACGCCGAAGCTGGCGACCCAGCCGGCCGAGGCGTCGGCGGTCGAGATCTCCTCGACCAGCCGGCAGAACTCCGCCGGGGAGCAGCCGTCGCCGCCGAAGCGGGTCGGAACGAAGGCGCGGTAGACTCCGGCCTCCTGGAACTTGCGGACGATGTCGACGGGAATGTGGCGGAGCTTGTGGAACTCGTCGCGCCGGGCGCGGATTTCCGATTTGAGGGCTTCAAGCGCCGTGGCGGCCGACGCGTTGCGTGGAGTCATGGGAATGGTCCTTCGCCTGGAAGTTCGGTTCGGCCATGCAGAGCCAGGCCGCAATGGCGCAGAGCTGGGGGTCTTCGAATTTGCGCCCGACGATCTGGATGCCGCGCGGCAGGACTGGCCCATCGACGCGGGTGTCCATGGCCGGCAGGACGATCGCCGGATGTCCGGAGAGATTGAAGGGACGCAGGAAACGGGTCAGCGGCAGGACGGCCTTCGGATCCCGCGCCGCGTCGAGACTGGGCGGCGGCACCGGCAGGGCCGGGGTGACCAGGGCGTCGCAGTCTGCCAGCAGCGCGTCCACCTCGGCGGTGAAGCGCGTCCTGACATCTTCGGCCCAGGCCAGATCCTCGTCCGTGACCGCTCCGGCGGCGCCCAGCCGGGCGCGGACATCGTCGCCCAGCGCCGCCGGGTTCGACAGCAGATGGCCGAATGCCCGGTGGGTCTCGCGGGCGATGACGGTCATCCCGGCCTTGAAGGCGTCGTCGAGCAGCGGCAGCTCCACCCACGGCATAGCGGCAGCGGCGGCGGGCAGCAGAGCGCTCCAGCCGCGATCCGCTTCGGCGCCATCGGGATGGCGGAGCAGGGCAAGGCGGGGAGGGCGGTCGAGGCTCTGTGCCGGTGCAAAGCTCGGATCCATCGCGGCCATCGCGCGCTCCAGCATGCCGATGCTGCGCGCCAGCGGGCCGATGCAGTCGAGCGAGCTGTCTGCGGGGCTGGCACCGCGGCGGTCGATGCGGCCGAAGGTTGGCTTCATGCCGAACACTCCGCAGCAGGCGGCCGGCTGGCGGACGGAACCGCCGGTGTCGGTGCCGACCGCGAAATCCACGAGACCGGCAGCCACCGCCACCGCCGATCCCGAGGAGGAGCCACCCGGGATCAGGTCGGGCCAACCAGGATTGACCGGGGTGCCGAAGCGGGCGTTGATGCCGGTCATGCCATAGGCCAGCTCGTGCATGGTCGTCTTGCTGACGATCCGGCAGCCAGACGCCAGCAACGCCTTCACCACTGCGGCATGGCTGGACGCCGCCGGAGCATGGTCGAACGCCGCCGATCCGCAGCGGGTCGGGAAGCCGGCGATGTCCAGGCAGTCCTTCACCGCGACCGTCAGGCCGTCGGGAGCGCCAAGCTCCAGCAGATCCGTGAAAATCGCCCCATGATTGTTGCGTGGCGTTGCCATGGTGTCGTCCGGATGAATGGGAGGGGGCTTCGGCTTCCGTGGCCGGCTGTTACGTGAAAATTACCGTAAGTCGGCTTGCGGTCAATGGCAATTTTGAAGTGACATGGAAAAATATCGTTTTATTCCAATTGATTAATAGATCTCCACGACAAAGCGCCGCCATCCCTGCCGAGGCGGGCGTGACGGTTTTAAAGATCGTCCAGCTTGCGGACTGTCTTGAAGATGAACATCACGGTAACATGATTGATGACGCAAAATTCTCCCATTTTCTGCAAAAGTACTTTGCATGCACCGGGAACCGGCCTGCTGCGGCGGAAAGCCGTGGAAGTGCAGGGATTTCCCCCTTGATGGCTGAAAATAGAAATAAAATTACGTGAATATTACCGCTTGACGGTGGTGGGGGGGCCGCTACCGTGTCCTGTGAATCCCGCTTTGCGGGACGCGGTGGGGCGTGTGTCGCATTTGGCCACCCGCCGCGAACCATTCCCCTCCCGACAATCAAGCGAGACCAGAGCGATGACGAATTCAACAGATGGTGCCGGCGATGTTGCGGCCCTCGTCCGGCGGATCGAGGTTCTGGAGGCTGAAGCCGATATCCGCCGGTTGCAGGCGCGCTACATGTTCCTCTGCGATACGCCCAATCCCGAATTCGGCGTCGCCGACGATCTGGCCCGCATCGAGCTGATCCTCCAGCTCTACAGCGAGGATGCGGTCTGGGAGGGGGTGGGGGAATATTACTCCAACCAGTTCGGCCGCCTCGAAGGCAAGGAGGCGCTGCGCGGGCATTTCCGGAATTTCTGGGGCAGCCGGCAGGATCCGGCGCTGATCCTCAACTGCCATTATCTCACCTCGGAACAGATCCATGTTCACGAGGATGGGCGCACGGCGGATGGGCAATGGGTCCATATGCAGCCCTGGCTGTTCTCCGACGGCAAGGCGCTGCTGCGTTCCTCGCGCCTGAACAACGGTTTCCGCAAGGAGACGGACGGGACCTGGAAGATCACCCGGACCCGGACCGAGAATGTGTTCGTCGCCCCGCTGCCGGCGACCTGGGCGTCCGACTACCCGAGCAAGTCGGTGCTGATGCAGCCGTAAGAAGGGCGGGTGGGCGTCACTGGGCGGGAGCGCCGCCGCGGCGGCGCCAACCCCAGGCGGCTCATTCCGGGCCGCTCATTCCGGGCCGGCGTCCCACTCCGCCTCGAAATCGTTCCGCGAGAAATACTCGACCAGGGCGTTGATGAACAGCCGGGTGCGGGCCGGAAGATGGCTTCGCGACGGGAAGGCCAGATTCATCGTCAGGCGCGGCAGTTCCCAATCCGCGAGGATGCGGACAAGCCGTCCGGCCTTGATGTCGGCATGAATGATGTAGGCGGGCTGCACGATGATGCCCAGCCCGTCGAGCGCGGCCTGACGAAGGACCTGACCGTCGTTGCAGATCATCTGTCCGACGAGCGGGATTCGCACCAGTTCCCCGTTGCGGGCAAGGTTCAAATGCTCAGGGTCGTCGGAGAGGCTGTAGAGCAGCATGTCGTGCTTGAGCAGATCCCTCGGTTCGGCCGGCGTGCCGCGGTCGCGCAGATAGGCGGGAGCGGCGGCGATCAGTCGCCTGGTTTCGGCCAGCTTGCGGATCGTCACGCTGCTGTCCATCTCGACCCGGCGGGTGCGGATCGCGAGATCCAGGCCGCTCTCCACCAGATCCTGATAGCGGTTCGAAATCTTGAGGTCGATCTGGACCAGCGGATGACGGGCGCGGAACTCGCGGATGACCGGCATCAGATGCAGCAGCGCGAAGGACAGCGACGCGCCGACGCGCAATGTCCCGCGCGGCTGTGCGACGACCATGCTGACGCTGGCCTCCGCCTCGCGCAGTGTCGCCAGGATTTCCCGCGCGTTTGCGGAGAAGCTCTCGCCCTCGGGGGTCAGGAACAGCTGGCGGGTGGTTCGCTGGACGAGACGGACGCCGAGCCGGTTTTCCAGGCTGGCCAGATGCCGGCTGACTCCGGAGACCGAGATGCCCAACGCATCGGCCGCCCGGCTGAGATTGCTCTCCTCGGCGATCTTGGTGAACACCTCGAGTTCGGTGAGTCTGTCCATTGTTGCGCTGTCCGGGATGATTTGCGGTAATGTTCACATATCCAACGGTTTTGGCAAGGGGCTGAATCGGCGAAGTTGGAGGTTCCAGACGAGGGTTGAGGCGATTCATTTTTGCGGAGCCTGCAACGCTCTTTCTCAAAATACGTGATTTATCCCGTAATCGTCCGGTGTCAGCCTCTGATGATCCGCGTGGGCATCAATCCCTGTCTCCCGCTGTTTCGGCGCCCAGGGCTTTCCCGGTAAATCCCAAGGAGCTTTTGATGAGCGATCCTGCAATCGTCCGCTGCCCCATACGCCACATCGTCATGTGGCGGGTCGCCGGCACGACGGTCGAAGAGAAGCGGATCAATGTGGAGACGGTGAAACGCGGGTTCGAATCCTTGCGCGGCATCATTCCCGGAATGACCCATCTGGAGATCGGCATCGATGAAAGCCGCATTTCCTATGCCTGCGACATGGTTCTGGTCACGGACTTCGAGAGCGCCGACGCGTTGCGGACCTATGCCGACCATCCGGCCCACCGCAGCGTGCGCGACGCGCTCGAAGGCCTTCGCATCGAACGCCACCAGGTGGATTACCCGATCTCGCATGGCGGGGGAGTCTGACATGGATCCGCTCAAGGATTTCACATCGGAACCGCGCAGCTTCACCTATGTCGGCAATCCCGCCCGCGTGATCTTCGGTCCCGGAACCATCGCCCGTCTGCCGGACGAGGTCGACCGGTTGGAGGCGAAGCGGGCGATGATCCTCTCCACACCGGCACAGCAGGACGAGGCCGAGAGGCTGGCCGCCCTGCTGGGCCCGCGTGCAGTCGGGATCTTTCCCGGAGCGGCGATGCACACGCCGGTCGACATCAGCGACTACGCGACCGACCGGGCGCGCAGCCTCAAGGCCGATGTCGTCATCGCCATCGGCGGCGGATCGACCACAGGTCTCGGCAAGGCCATCGCGCTGCGCACCGACCTGCCGCAGATCGTGCTGCCGACCACCTATGCCGGGTCGGAGATGACGCCGATCCTGGGCGAGACCAGCAACGGTCAGAAGCGGACCCAATCGTCGCCCCGCATTCTGCCGGAGGTGGTGATCTACGACGTCGAACTGACGCTCGGCCTGCCGGCCGGCCTGTCCGGCACCAGCGGCCTCAATGCCATCGCCCATGCCGTCGAGGCGCTCTACGCCCGCGACAGCAATCCGGTCATCGACGCGCTCGCGGTCGAAGCCATCGGCGCGCTGGCCGGAGCGCTTCCGGCGATTGCCGCCGACCCCCAAAGTCTGGCGGCCCGCAGCAAGGCGCTGTATGGCGCGTGGCTGTGCGGCGTCTGCCTGGGATCGGTCGGCATGGCGCTGCATCACAAGCTCTGCCACACGCTGGGCGGCAGCTTCGATCTTCCCCATTCGGAGACGCACACCATCGTTCTGCCCCATGCGCTGGCCTACAACGCGCCGGCGATCCCCGGCGCGATGGAGAAGTTGGCCCGCGTTCTCGGCCCCGATCCGGCGACGGCGCTGTTCCGCATCGGCCGGGCCGTCGGCGCGCCCGCCGGGCTGAAGGATCTCGGAATGCCGGAGGGCGGGATCGACCGTGCCGCCGATCTGGCCCTGTCCAACCCCTATTGGAATCCCCGCCCCCTCGAACGTCCGGCCCTGCGCGACCTGATCGCGCGCGCCTGGGACGGGGCGGAACCGCTGTCCTCGTGAGGAGGGACGATGTCCGGTTACTTCAGCGAAGCCCGTTCCGCCGAGACGGTGATCGACCGCATCGGCGCCGGGGCTGATCCCCGTCTGCGGCGCATCATGACGTCGCTGATCACCCATCTGCACGGTTTCATCAAGGACGTCGCGCTGACCGAGGAGGAATGGGAGCAGGCCATCGGCTTCCTGACCGAAACGGGGCGGATGTGCAGCGGAACCCGGCAGGAGTTCATCCTGCTGTCGGATGTCCTGGGAGCGTCGATGCTGGTCGATGCCATCAATCACCGGACGCCGGTCCCGGCGACCGAGAGCACGGTCTTCGGACCGTTCCATGTCGACGGCGCGCCGGTCCGGCAGATGGGGGAGTCGATCAGCCTCGACGGCAAGGGCGAGCCTTGCCTGTTCCGCGGGCGTGTTCTCGACATTGACGGGAATCCGGTCGCCGGCGCCTCGGTCGATGTCTGGTCCGACAATGCGGACGGCTTCTACGACGTCCAGCAGCCGGACATCCAGCCGCCCTTCAACAACCGCGGCGTCTTCGTGACCGGGGAGGACGGGCGATACGCCTTCCGCGGCGTCAAGCCGGTGTCCTATCCCATTCCATCGGACGGACCGGTGGGGCGGATGCTGGCCGCGCTGGGGCGCCATCCCTGGCGGCCGGCGCATATGCATTTCCTGATCGGCGCTCCGGGGTTCGAGCGCCTGATCACGCACATCTTCGTTGCCGGCGACAGCTATCTGGACTCCGACGCGGTGTTCGGGGTCAAGGACCGGCTGGTCGTCGATTTCAAGCCCGCCGATAACCCGACGGAAGGGTGGCTGGCCGAATACGACTTCGTCCTGGTTCGCCGGACGCAATGACCGCGGCACCGCCGACAATGAACAGGGAGACATCATGAAAATCGCACAGCCCGACAGCGCCGTGGAGCAGCTTTCCCCAGCAGTCGTCGACTTTCTCAAGGCGCCGGCGATGGTGATCGGCGCCGGGTCGGTTCCGGCGCTCAGCGGCCGCACCTATCCGGTCCACAACCCGGCGACGGGAGAGGTTCTGGCGCAGGTTCCGGCCGGCGGCGCGGAGGATGTCGATGCCGCCGTCAAGGCGGCGCAGGCGGCCTTCGAGGGGCCGTGGTCGCGCCTGCCGCCGACACAGCGCCAGGCGGCCATGCTGCGGCTTGCCGACCTGATCGAGGCGAACGGCGAGGAGCTGGCCCAGCTGGAGACGCTGAACAACGGCAAGTCGATCATGATGTCGCGCTTGCTGGAGGTTCAGGGAACGGCCGAGTATTTCCGCTATATGGCCGGCTGGGCGACCAAGATCGAGGGATCCACCCTCGACGTGTCGATCCCGATCCCGCCGGGGATGCGCTATCAGGCCTTCACGCGGAAGGAGCCGGTCGGCGTCGTCGCGGCGATCACACCGTGGAACTTCCCGCTGACGATGGCGGCCTGGAAGGTGGCGCCCGCGCTGGCCGCCGGCTGCACCGTCGTGCTGAAGCCGGCGGAGGAGACGCCGCTCACCTCGATCCGGCTGGCGCAGCTCTGCCTGGAGGCCGGCATTCCCGAAGGCGTGGTCAATGTCGTCACCGGCATGGGCGAGGCGGCGGGCGCGCCGCTGGTCGCCCATCCCGGCATCGCGAAGATCAGCTTCACCGGCTCCACCGAGACCGGCAAGCTGATCGGCGTCCAGGCGGTGCGCGACATGAAGCGGGTGACGCTGGAACTCGGCGGCAAGGCGCCGATGATCATGTTCGACGACATGGATCTGGATCTGCTGGGAGTCGCCACCGGCATCGGCAGCTTCTTCAACACCGGGCAGACCTGTTGCGCGGGCGTGCGCATCTATGCGCAGAAGGGCGTCTACGACCGCGTGCTGGACACCATCTCCGCCGTGACACGCAGCCTGTCGATCGGCTCCGGCCTCGACCCGCGCCACCAGATCAACCCGCTGGTCTCGGCTCGCCACAAGGCCCATGTCCAGGCCTGCATCGCCCGCGGCATCGAACAGGGCGCCAAGCCCGTCATCAGGGGCGGTGCTCCCGCCGACGGCTTCTATGTCGCGCCGGAACTGTTCGTCGACGTGCGCCAGGACATGGCGCTGATGCAGGAGGAGGTGTTCGGCCCGGTCGTCACCGTCACCCCCTTCGACGATGCCGACGAGGCGATCCGGCTGGCCAACGACACCCGCTTCGGACTGGGGGCGTCGATCTGGACGACCGACCTCAACAAGATGATGCGCTATGTCCCCAGGATTCAGGCCGGGACGGTCTGGGTGAACAGCCACAATCTGCCCGACCAGAACATGCCCTTCGGCGGCTTCAAGCAGTCGGGGATCGGCCGGGAACACGGGCGCGGCGCGCTCGACAATTACCTGGAGACCAAGTCGGTCTGCGTCGCCTACCGCTGAGTTCGGACAAGGGGCGGGCCGGGAAGGCCTGCCCCGTCTTCACGGTATCCGGCTTCGGCCATCGGCGCCGTCGCAGTGTGGGAAGTTCAAGACATGCTGGATGCGATCCTTGCAGGCCGGCCGGGCGGCCGGCGGTTCCGGCGGCATCTGTTCCGCCATATCTTCGAAGCGTCGCCCGATGCCTTCATGCTGGTGTATCGGGACGTCGTCGTCGACTGCAACGATGCGGCGTTGCGCATGCTGGGCTATGACAGCCGCGAGGCCATTCTCGGCGTGTCGCCGGACGATTTCGATCCGGAATACCAGCCGGACGGCAGGCGGTCGGCCGACGCCAGCCTGGAGATCGTCGAGCTGGCCCAGCGCAACGGCCACCATCGTTTCGAATGGCAGCATGTCCGCAAGGACGGCACGCTTTTCCATGTCATCATCACCCTGATGACCTGCAGGATCGCCGGCCACCCGGTGATGCTCAGCTTCTGGCAGAACATCGATGCGCTGGTCGCGGCGCGGCAGGCGGAACAGCGCAGCCAGCGGGAACTGGGCGATTTCCTGCGCGACCTGTCGGGCGCCTTCAGCGCCACCGTTCGCACCGTCGAGGCGGATCTGTCGCGGAAGGTCGAAGGAGCGGTGCGGGAGGCCGCGAGGCTGTCCGAACTGGCCGTCGATGCCAGCCGGTTGGCGAAGGTCGGCGCCGATGCGGTGTCGTCGGCCAACGGTGCGGCCGACGGGGTCGCTGCCGCGGCGGTCGAGCTTTCAGCCTCGATCTCGGAGATAGGCCGCCAGCTCCTGTCGGGTCTCGGCGTGACGGAGCGGTCCGACGGGCAGGCCGATCAGGCCCGCCAGATCGTCGGGCGTCTCGATGCCGCAGCCCGGCGGANGGTCAAGGCGCTCGCCGGGCAGACCGCCCGCGCCACCGAGGAGATCGGCGCCGAGGTCGCGCGCATCCAGGCGGTCGCGCGGGAAGCGGCGGAGTCGACCGGCGCCCTGGCCGGCGCCATCGGCACGCTGGGTCAGGTGATGGCCGGCATCTCCGCTTCCGTCGAGCAGCAGCGTGCGGCGACGGAGGAGATTTCACGCGGAATCCAGCATGTCGCCGGCCAGACGGCGAGTGCCGCCGACCGTATCGGCGCCTGCGAGGCGTTGACGGGCGACACCCGCGACGCGGCCGGCGGGCTGGCGCGCGGCGTCGGCGACGTGAAGGGGCTGGCCGATGCGCTCGGCGGCCATACCGACGAGTTCATGCGGTCCCTCGGTCGCCGGCAATCCTCCGGCTGAAAAGGTCAATCGGGATCGGCTTCGCCGGCCGCCCCACCACCGTCCCGCTGGGCGTCACGGCGGAAGGCGCTCGGCTCCACTCCGGTCCATCTCCTGAAGGCGCGCCAGAACGCCGTCTCGTCCGAATAGCCGAGCGCGCTGGCGACTTCTGAGATCCGCGCCCCCTTCTGGGACAGGTAGACCTGCGCCATCTGCTGCCGGTGCTGGGTCAGCAGGTCGCGCAGGCTGGTGTTTTCCTCGGCCAGCCGGCGCTGGAGGTTGCGGGATGACATCCGCAGATCGCTGGCGAGCGTTTCGACCGTGATCGGCTTCTGTCCGAGATAGAGGCCGATCAGCGCGCGCACCTGTTCGGCGATGGTTTCCTCGGCATACTCCTGCCCGATCAGATCGGCGATGTGATGTTCGAGGATGGTGGTCAGGCCACGGTCCTCCGTTCGATAGATGCGCGAAGCGTCGTCGCGGCGCATGACGAAGCGGTTTCCCGATTGCCGGAACAGGATGGGGGCCCGGAAGACGCGCTGGAGAATGGCGGTGTCGCCCTCCTCGGCATGCTCGAAATGCACCTCGACCGGCCGCCAGTCCTGCGCGAAACAGGACCTGACCAGCTGGCAGTTGGCGACGAGGGTGTATTCGGCATCCTGCCGGCGCGGCCAGAGTGTGGCGTCGGCGATCCGGTAGCTCCAGACCAGATCCTCGCCCACTTCGAACAGGGTCGATTGGGTGCCGCCCTGCAGCGCCTTCACATAGCTGGAGAGCCGTTCAAATCCTACTCTGACCGTGGGAGACAGCGAGAACAGAACCCCCATCGGTCCGATGTCGGCCGGCCGGATCTTCAAACCCAGCTTGATCCCCAGATTCGGCTCCGTCAGGTCATTTGCCGCGCTTTCGAACAACCTGACATATTGCGCCAGAGGGAGCCTTGAATAGGGATCGGTCATCATGCCCTGAATCAAGCCATGCCTGCCTAAAAACTCAGCAATATCCATCTTGTATTGGGACAGATGAGTGAAGAGCGGGGCAAGAGCAGACGCCCGGATCAATGCCGATCTCTGGCTTGTGGATAGAGTATTGGGAGGAGGCATGGAGAACGGTCCGCTGGCGGGGGGTTGGCGCACTCTATCGGAAAAATGGCGCGGAATACAATGGGGCCAGCGGAAAATACGTTCATAGTCCAGACACAATAAAAACCTACGCAGGGAGTCAATCTCATGTCCCTCGACGCAACCGCCCATGCGCCCAATGGAGAGCGCCTGTCGCGGAATTCAATCGGACTTGCCCATATCGTTTTCTTCGTCGTCGCCGCCGCCGCTCCGCTGACCGCGGTGGTGGGGGCATCGCCCGCGGCCTTCGCCTTCGGCAACGGCGCGGGAGTCCCCGGCGCCTTCGTGCTGGCCGGGCTTCTCTACATCATCTTCTCCGTCGGCTTCACCGCCATGAGCCATCATGTCGGCGGCACCGGGGCCTTCTATGTCTATATCGCCCAGGGCCTCGGCCGGCATCTGGCGGTCGGCGGCGCGCTGATCTCGCTTCTGACCTACAGTTCGGTGCAGATCGCGGTGTATGCGCTGGCCGGCGTTTTCCTGTCGGGAATGCTGGAGGGCCACGGCGTTGCGGTGCCCTGGTACGGCTGGTCGTTCGCGATGCTCCTGCTGGTGCATCTGTGCGGCCAGCGCAACATCTCCTTCTCGGGCAAGATCCTCGGCGTCGCGATGATCCTCGAATTCGTCGTGCTGCTGCTGCTGGATGTCGGGATCCTGTTCCAGGGCGGCGGACCCCAGGGACTGAGCCTGGACAATTTCTCGCCCTCGGTCGTGTTCGGTCCGGGGCTTGGCATCGCCCTGGTCTTCGTCGTCGGGTCCTTCATCGGCTTTGAATCGACGGCGATCTTCGGCGAGGAAGCCCGCGATCCGGCGGTGACCATTCCGCGGGCGACCTATGTCGCCGTCCTGCTCATCACCTTGTTCTATGCCTTCTCGACCTGGGCCATCGCCCAGTATTACGGCTCCGCGCAAATCCAGCAGGAGGCCATGAACAACAAGGAGGCCCTCTATTTCGTCGCGGCCGAGAAGGTGCTGGGCGGCTGGTCGGTCGCGCTGATGAACGGGTTGCTGGTGCTGTCCTTCTTCGCTTGCGTCCTGTCCTTCCACAACACGCTGAACCGCTATTTCTTCGCGCTGGGCCGCGAGGGCGTTGCCTGGCACAAGCTGGCGGCGGTTCACCCGGTCCACAATTCCCCCCATGTCGCCGGGACGGTGCAGACCCTCTCTGCGGGGGCCATCCTGCTGGCCTTCGTGCTGGGCGGTGCCGACGGGTTCGCGGTGGTCTTCTCCTGGATGTCGGCGCTGGCCGTTCTCGGCATCCTGGCCGTGCAGATCATGGTTTCCCTGGCGATCATTATGTATTTCCAGCGCAATCACCGTGGCGAGCATGGCCTGCTCTCCACCCTGGTCATGCCGGTCCTCGCCACAATCGGCCTGATCGGCGCCTTCTTCCTGGTCACGGATAATCTGGAGTTGCTGACCGGCAGCGACAGCCACATCGTCCAGGCCTTCCCGGTGGTGGTGCTGGCCTTCGGGCTGGGCGGGCTGCTGCTGGCCAGGGTGATCCGGCTGTGCAAGCCCGATCTCTACGAGAATCTCGGCCGCGTCTTCGACTGAAGCTGGGCAATGGCGGTGCCGGGCCGGACGTCGGGAGAGACGTCCGGCCCGCCGTCATTCCGTATTCACGGCTGTATCGGCGACCGGCTCCCGTGTTCCGTGCCGCTTCCGGTACATCGAGGGAGTCATGCCGAACCAGCGGCGGCAGGCGCGGGTGAAGCAGGCACCGTCGGCATAGCCCAGGACATGGGCGATTTCCGTGATCGACAGGTCCGATCCGGTCAGGTAATTCGCCGTCAGCGCCCGCCGCTTGTCCTGCTTGATGGACGAGAAGCTCTCCCCAGCCCGGCGCAGCGACCGCTGCAAGGTGCTGGGCGACAGGCCGAGGGCATGGGCCGTCGATTCCATGCCGAAGCAGCCGTCGCCGGGGAAATGATCGGAGGCCATGCGGCGGACTTTGTCCTCCAGCGACTGGGTGGGCGCCGCGCGCTCGCGCAGCATGCCCAGATAATGCTCGACGAAACCGCTGACCCGCTGGTCGACGCCGCTGCGGGAAATCGCGAGATCGCGGGCGGGGAAGATCAGCTCGTTGGCGGGCTGGTTGAAATAGAGCGGCGCTTTGAAAACCGCATCGTGGGTTCTGAGGCTGGCCGGAGCCGCATGCTCGAAATGCACCTCCAGCGGACGCCAGGCCGGGCCGGCCAGCGACCGCATCATCTCGACCACGATGGCCAGCGAAAACTCCGCGTCATGCCGGCGGGGAAAAATCCGCTTGTCCTCGATGCGATAGCGGAAAATGCAGCTGTCCCCGTCCCGCGTCATGCTGCAGGTCGTGCCCTGCTGGACCAGCCAGTTGTATTCGATGAAGCCGTTGAGCGCCGACCCAAGGGTGGGGGCGGTGGTGAACAGCAGCCCGACCGGCCCGAGGGTGAGGGGTGAGAGGTTGCGGGCGACGGACAACCCGAAATTGCCGTCCTGGACATAGGCGGCCGCCGCTTCGAACGCGGCCACATAGTTGCGCAGGGGAATGTCGCGGTAAGGGTCGCGCGGTGTCGCTTCCGACAATCCGAAGCGGCCGAGCAAGGTGTCGGGCGCGTAGCCCCGGCCTTTCAGCGCGTCGATCAGGCTCTGCGTGACCATCGCCCAAATTTTGGGCTCATCGCCGGAAGACGTCTTCTTCGGCATGATTCGGATCCAGCTGCGGGATTATGACCTCAAATATCAAATTCCTACCCGCCGTTGGCAAGCGGAATCGGGTGCCGGCTCCCTGTCGAAGGACAGAAAGGGGTAGGAGGCTGGATGCGGCGCCGGAGCGGGGACCTGATTCCGGTCATCCGTCCGGGCCTGCCGAATTTGTGCCGAATCCGGATAACCGGGGCAAATGTTGGCTGCCTAAGCTTTCTGCGCAAAGCAATTTTTAAAAAGAGCAGGGAGCAACATGAGCAATCTAAAATCGATGCGCCGCTTCTGGAGTCCGGTCGCGCTTGCCATCGCCGTCTCCATCGCCGTCTGGGCGGGCCTGACCGCATCGCCCGCGCTTGCAACCGAAAATGGAGCCCCGACCACGCCTTTCGGTGTGTTCGAATTCGGCGCCGGCATCCTGCCGCCGCCGACGCCCTACGGCACACTCGGCCTGCGCACCAATTACTATTCGGCCAGTTCGGTCAAGGACGGTGCCGGCAACACGCGGCTGTCGGATTTCAACATGCATGTGCTGTCGCTTGCCGCCGCCTATATCAAGATGACCGAGACGCAGTTCCTCGGCGCCAATGTCGGCTTCGGCGGCGTCGTCCCCTTTCTCGATATGGGCGGGCATCTGACGGTGCCGACGCCGGGCGGGCCGCTGACCCTCGAAAGCCAGACCTTCAAGCTGGGCGACATCCAGCTGTATCCGCTCATGCTGCAATGGAGGTCGAAGTCGCTGTTCGTCAATGCGGTCGCCCAAATCCAGGCGCCGACCGGATCCTATGACGCGAACCGCCTGTTCAATCCGGGATCCAACCATTGGTCCTTCGCCCCGGTGGTCGGCGTGACCTACATCACCGAAGGCGGATTCGAGCTGTCGTCGAATTTCGAACTCGACATCAACACGGTA
Organism: Azospirillum humicireducens; assembly: GCF_001639105.2. Classification (NCBI taxonomy): domain Bacteria; kingdom Pseudomonadati; phylum Pseudomonadota; class Alphaproteobacteria; order Rhodospirillales; family Azospirillaceae; genus Azospirillum; species Azospirillum humicireducens. The sequence goes on along the minus strand of NZ_CP028907.1, from coordinate 578,623 downwards.
AACCATAAGACCGACTACCGCAGCGGCATGGAATTCAAGCACGAGTTCGCCGTCGGCCAGCATTTCGGGCCGGTCGTGGCCGGTCTCGGCGGCTATTGGTATCAGCAGATCACCGACGATAGCGGACCGGGATCGGGCGACGGCAACCGGGCGCGCGTGTTCGCGCTGGGTCCGGCGGTCAGTTACTTCGAACCCGGCATGCCGCTCGTCGCCTTCCATGCCTACAAGGAGTTCGGGGCGCGGAATCGGGCCCAGGGCTATGCGACGGCGCTGCGCGTCGCCTATTCCTTCTGAGGGGGCGGAACGATGACCGAACCCTCATTCCTTCCATCGGCACCGCCACGCCTTGCCACGGCGCGCCAGGGCGCGGTGATTCTGCTGGGCAGCAGCCTGACCATCGTCGGCGCGGTGATGGTGGCGCCGGTGCTGCCCAAGCTCGCCGCCGAATTCGGCCCGAGCGCCCCGCATGCCGATGCCCTGATCCCGCTGGTGGTCGCCGGGCCGGCGCTCGCCATCGCGCTGTTCGCACCGGTCGCCGGCTGGTTGGCCGACCGCTTCGGGCGAAAGCCGATGCTGATCCTGGGGACGCTGCTCTACGCCCTGCTGGGTGCCGCCCCCAGCCAGTTGAACGACCTTTCGCTCATCCTGCTTTCCCGCCTGTTGTTCGGCTGTGCCGAAGCGATGGTGATGACCTGCTGCACCATCCTGGTCGGCGATTACTGGAGCGGCGCCGAACGCTCGCGCTACATCGGCCGGCAGGTGGTGACGATCGGCGTGGTCGGGTCGCTGTTCTTCGTGATCGGCGGGGCCGCCGGCGAGAGCTCGTGGCGCACGCCCTTCCTGCTCTATCTGCTGCCGCTGCTGCTGCTGCCGGCCATGGCCATGGTGCTGTGGGAACCGGTCCGCACCCCGCGGTCCGAACGGCCCAGGGCGGCCTTCGACCGGGACAACCGGCGCCGGATGGCCGTGGCCTGCCTGCTGGTGTTCGCCGGCATGCTCGGCGCCAACATCGTGCCGGTGCAGGCACCCGGCATCATCGCCGCCCTGGGCGTCACCTCCTCCACCCTGATCGGCCTGGCGGCCGGGCTGGGGCTGCTGTCATCGCTGTTCGGTTCCGTCATCTGGCCTGGCCTGCGCCGTCTGCTCGGCACCCGGATGGTCAATGCGCTATTGCTGGCGCTGATGGCGGTGGGGCTGTGGCTGCTTGTCCATGCCGGCACTTACGAGATGGCTCTGGTGGCGGTCGCCATCGGCGGGACCGGCGTCGGCCTGCTGGTGCCCAATGCGCTGGCCCCGCTGCTGGAGCATCTGCCGGAGGCTGCCCGCGCCCGCGGCGTCGGCGGTTTCACCTCCTGCCTCTATCTGGGCCAGTTCGGCAGCCCGATCGTGATTGTGGCCATCGCCACCCTTGTGCAGGGCGATGCCCAGGGGGTTCCGGCTGCGATCGGCGTGTTCAGCCTAGCCCTCCTGGCGCTGGCCGGCGTCTGGCTGGTCATCGGGCTTCGCCGCCAAGTCCCTGCCAGCGAGGCCGGATCGGCCTGAGTCCCGCGCCACCATTACCGCGGGAGTTCGCTCCCGCGGTGTCCTCCCCAGCTTTGTTCCTTGGAGATCGCATCATGCAACACCCGACATCGACCGTTCAGTGGCGGGACGGGCTCGATCTGGCGGAGAGGATCCGCCGGGGTGACCTCACGCCGCTTGAGGCGCTGGATGACGCCCTGTCGCGGCTGGATCGGGTCAACCCGACGCTGAACGCCCTCGTAGAGCCGCTGTTCGAGACGGCGCGCGACGCCGCCCGCAACCAGGAACGCGGCGCCGGCCCCTTTGCCGGGGTGCCGACCTTCGTCAAGGATCTGTTCCTGCCCGTTGCGGGCGCCCGCATGACCAACGGCTCGCGCCTGTTCGAGAAGGCGACCGGCCCGCTCGATTCCGATCTCGTCCGCAGACTGCGCAAGGCAGGGGCGATCATCGCCGGGACCACCACCTCGCCGGAGTTCGGCACCTCCTACAGCACCGAATCCCAGCTGTTTGGCGCCACCCGCAATCCCTGGTCGCCCGCCCATTCCCCCGGCGGGTCGAGCGGCGGTGCGGCAGCGCTGGTCGCGGCGCGGGTGGTCCCCTTCGCCCAGGGCAACGACGGCGGCGGCTCGCTGCGGGTTCCGGCCTCCTGCTGCGGTGTGTTCGGCCTGAAGCCGACGCGCGGCCGCGTTCCGAACGGCCCTCTGATCGGCGAAGGCTGGGCCGGCATGGGCATCGGGCACGCCATCACCCTGTCGGTGCGCGACAGCGCCGCCCTGCTCGACGCCACCGCCGGCGCCGCTCCGGGCGATCCCTATGCGGCTCCGGCGCAGGAGGGCCGGTTCCTGGATGCCGTGGCACGGCCGCCGGGTTCGCTGCGCATCGGGCTGGTGCGGTCTCTGGCGCCGTGGCCGACCCATCCCGACTGCCTCGCCGCGGTCGACCATTCCGTCCGCCTGTGCGAAAGCCTCGGCCATCGGGTGGAGGAGATCGAACTGCCGGTCAGCGCCCCGGAGTTCTACGACAGCGTCTTCACCATCATCGGTGCCCAGACCCGCAACCTGCTCAACATGGTCGGCGCCATGTCGGGGCGTCCGGCCGATGAATCGGTGCTGGAGCCGCGCACCCGCATCCTGCTGCGTGCCAAGGGTGAGGTCAGCGGCGCCGCCTATGCCGCCGCGGTTGACTCGATCCACATGTTGGGGCGGCGCATGGCCGCGCTGTTCACCGGTTTCGACCTGCTGCTGACGCCGACGCTGGCCAAGCCGCCGGTCGTTATCGGCGCCTTGGACATGGAGGATTCCCAGACGCTCGACGAGTTGATCGACCTGTTCCACAGCTACTCGCCCTTCACGGCGCTGTTCAACGCGACGGGCCAGCCGGCAATGTCGGTGCCCCTCTTCTGGTCGGGGGACGGCCTGCCGGTCGGCTCGCATTTCGTGGCGCCCTTCGGCGGGGAAAGCCTGCTGTTCTCGCTGGCCGGCCAGTTGGAAGCCGCCCAGCCCTGGAACGGCCGGGTGCCGCGCATCAACGCGCTCTGACCCGTTTCGGTGCGGTTGCCGCCCGCGCGTTCAGTCGCGCGGGCGGCGCAGCGTTTCCGACGGCAACTCCCCGAACAGGGCGCGGTATTCGTTGGCGAAGCGGCTCCAATGCCAGAACCCCCAGCGCGCGGCGATATCGCCGATGGAAACCGGGCCACGCCCGGCGGCCCGAAGGTCCCGGCGGACCCTGTCCAGCCGCATCGTCCGCAGGAACTGGGTCGGGCTGAAGCCGAAGGTGTCGTGAAAACAGTTCTGCAGCTTCCGGCGGCTGACGCCGACATGGCGGCAGATGTCGTCCACCGAAGGCTGCAACTCGGCATGGTCCATCACATAGGCGCGGGCCTTTTCGGCGATCCGCTTCTGCGGCGTGTCGATGCACAGCCGTTCCTCGTCCTCCGACAGGATGTCCAGCAGCAGGTCGGCAATCTCAGTCTCCATCGCCAACCGGCTCGCGGCCTGATCCAGGGCGCGGGCCAACATCGGCAGATCGGCGAAAATGTCCGAAACGGCGGTCTTCAGCGGCCGCATCCGCGCTGAATCGCCGTGCAGGGACGGCTGAATCTTGCGCAGGCGGCGGGCGGCGGCCGCCCGGCCCTGGTTTTCCGCCATCTCCAGAAGCCATCGGCGCTCGATTGCGATGCAGACCAGATCGAGCTGGCGGGGGGAACACAGTTCCGGCAGTTCGCTGCCGGAGACAATGCAGGTGGGGAAGGTCAGTGCCCGTCCGGCGAAACGCCCCTCGCCGTCGGCATCCATCGGCAGGTTGAACACCATGGCGCCGCTGGGGGCCGATCCCTGCTTGGCGAGGGAGGCGTTGGCCACATCGCGCAGGAGCTGCATGCGGTCGAGCCGGATATCGGTCAGCCTGCCATCGAAGCGGCCGCTTGAAAGCTGAACGAACCTCATCGACCATCCCCGCGCCTGTCCGGCACATTCGTCGATGTCCGATGTCCTGACCGTCGCGATCCGCGGATGGGAGAGGCCCGCTGCCGATGGATTTGGCGTGATGTCCAGCAAAACTGCTCCTCCTTCAGGACGAGAGGATCGCAACCGCTAACGCTCCCGCCTCGCATTCGCGACGGGACGTAACCGTACGGCCATCGGCCGACGGTCAAGTTTATGCATAAGCCGGGCCATGTCGACCGGATCGGCAAATGCACCGTTCCACCCGTCCGAGGAGCCGCGGATCATTGTTGTTTGTATAGCTGATTGTTATGGGGAATCCGAAGAAAATCGGCGCGCCGGTCCTTGTCTTCAGGCACATACGCAAGGTCAGGTTCGCCAGCCGCGATGGACGCTCCGAAGAAGGGGCGCGGCAAGGCACACGGACTCGAGTCTTCAAGGAGCCGGCCGTGGGCGGAAGGGCCGGACTGTTTCCCGGCAGGGAGAAACCGTCGCGTCCGGCCGTGATGGAAAGGTGAAGAAGCGGCGGGTGAGGGAAGGCTTCGATTACTGCAGGCGGTCGAGGCGGTAGGGAGCCGGATCGACGATCGGTGTTCCCCCGGTCACGAGGTCGGCGGCGAGCTGTCCGGCCGCCGGGGCGGTGCCGAAGCCGTGGCCGGAGAAGCCGGTTGCCAGCGTCAGGCCGGGGATCGTCCCGACCCTGTCGATCACCGGGAGGGAATCCGGCGTGATGTCCATCGTGCCGCCCCAGACCTCCTCGATGCTTGCCTTGGCGAAGACGGGCCAGGCCGACCTGATGTTCGCCATCGCCTCGGCGTTGATGCCGTGGTCGACACGCGGATCCATCGTTCGCACCTTTTCGAACGGCGTGGCGGCGGAGGGACGCCAGCGGCGCGCCAGCATGAGATCCTCGAAGAACTCCTTGCCGAAGCTGATGCGCAGCTGGCTGCGCCCTTCGCGGAACATCGGCAGATAACGCATGCCGAGCAGCGCATGGTCGAGGACCAGCGGCGATCCGACAGCCCCGCGCTGGCAGATGGTGAAGCCGCCGTCCTTGCGCTTGCGGAAGGAGAAGTTGGGAGCGCCGACGGCGATGTCGGTGGGGCCGTCCATCGGCGCGGTGCGGATCGCGTAGCAGACCAGCGGAAGGGTGGGCAGGAAGACGCCCAGATTGCCGAGAAAACGGCGGGACCACAGGCCGCCGGCGAGAACGACCTCCTCGCAGGCGATCTCCCCTCTCTCGGTGACGACGCCGCTCACCCTGCCGCCGGACCGGGACAGGTCGCGGACGGCGCAGTTCTCCACGATGACGGCGCCCTTCGCCATCGCCGCGGCGGCGATGGCGCTGGAGGCGAGGGTGGGTTCGGCGCGGCCGTCCGACGCGGTGTGGATGCCCCCGGCCCATCCGCCCGTGCCGCCCGGCACCAGCCGGTCGACCTCCGCCGGCGAGAGGATGCGCGTGTCCAGCGCCAGGGCCTCGGCCGTCTTCATCCACCGGCGATGGACATCGAGTTCGGCTTCGGTCCTGGCGAGGAACATGATCCCGGCCTGCCGGTATCCGACATCCATGCCGGTGCGCGCGTTCATCGCCCCCCACAACCGGTCCGATTCCAGGGCCAGCGGCAGATCGGGGGCGGAGCGGGAGGTCTTGCGCACCCAGCCGAGATTTCGGGACGACTGCTCTCCCGCCAGCCGCCCCTTTTCCAGCACCACCACCGGAACGCCGCGCTCGCTCAAGGTCAGGGCGGTCATCAACCCGACGATTCCTCCCCCGATGACGACGACGGTCGTCGATTTGGGCAGAGCCGTGGATGTCTGGACGGGAGAGATGACCGGGGCCATGGCGGGTGTCCTTGATGCGAAAGGCACGGGAAAGGTGGGCGGGCAGAAGGATCAGGGGGAGATGGTGATGCGTTCCACCTCTGCCCTGCTGCTGCCCCGGTAGGCGGTCACCTCGATCTCCACCTTGTAGGTGGTCGAGCCGAGCGGCGGGCAGGTCACGGTCGTGGTCGGATCGACGCCGCGGAACCGGTCGCCGAAGATCCCCATGACGGTGTGGGTGTCCTCCGGATTCTGGATGAACACCCGTGTCGCGACCACGTCGGCCAGACTGGCGTCGACCGCCTTCAGCGCCCGTTCGATATTGTCGAACACCTGATTGGTCTGGGCGGTCACGTCGGCCGGAATCTCCTTCGTCTCGGGATTGCGACCGGCGGTGTTGGATACGAAGATCCAGTTGTCCACCGCGACGATGCGCGAGTAGCTGCTGATCTCTTCCAGTTTCGTGCCGGTTTTGACTTTGGTGATCTTCACCATTTCAGACGCTCTCAAATGCCAGGGTAAAGGGCCAGGGGGAGGAATGGGTCAGCGCAGAACCGGCGTGTCCCAGAGATTGAGCGTCACCCCGATCCCCTTCTTCACGGCATTGCGGTAAACGACGGTGCCCCAGGCGACGTCCTCGACCGGCATGCCGCCGACCGACAGGATGATGATCTCCTCGTCGTTTCGACGGCCGGGCCGGGCACCGGCGCAGATCGCGCCGAGGTCTTCGAGTTCTTCGCGGTTCATCTTTCCTTCATGGATCATGTCCATGAAGCGGACGCCGATGACCGGCACATGGACATGGGCGGGCTTGGGCAGTTCCTCGAACCACGCCTCATAGAGGCCGATGTTGTCCATCACCTTGCGGATGTCGGATTTTTCCATGCCGGCATCGATCTCGCAGGACGCCGGCATCGACAGGAACGCGCCCGGCTTGACCCAGTCGCGCTTGACGATGGGGTATTTGGAGACGTCGCCGGTTTCGCCGGATGCGCAGTAGGTCACGATGTCGGAATCGCGGACGATCGTCTCGATGTCGTGGACGACTTCGATCGTGGTGATCTGCGGGTAGGTTTCCCGTGTCCAGGAGATGAAGCTGTCGAGGCTTTTCTGCCCGCGGCCCTGGACCTTCACCGTGTCGATGTTCGGGCAGGTCGCCATGAAGGCCGCGAGCGACGTCTTCGCCATGACGCCCGGACCATAGACGCCGACCACCCGGGAGTCGCGGCGGGCCAGATGCCGCGCCCCGACGCCTGGAACCGCCCCGGTCCGGTAGGCGGAAAGCAGGTTGGCGGACATGTGCGCCAGGGGAGCGCCGGTGTCGGCGTCGTTCAGCGTGAACATCAGGATCGAACGGGGAAGGCCCTTTTCGCGGTTCGCGATGTTGGAGCCGTACCATTTCATTCCCGCGGTACAGTATTTGCCGCCGAGATAGGCGGGCATCGCCATGAATCGGCGGTCGGCCGTCGGCTTCGGCATGGTCGGGAAGGGAGAGTTTTCCGGAAAGACGACCATGGCGCCATGGGAGTCGTTGTTGGCGCCGGCCATCCGGTAATCGCCGGTATGCAGCAGCACGAACATGTCTTCCATCGTGTCCACGCAGGCGGCCATGTCGGTCACGCCGGCTTTCACCATGTCCTGTTCCGAGAGATAGAGGAAATCGATCCTGGGCAGGTCGCTCATTGTGCCGTTCTTTCCTGAAAGCGCTGGGGCGAGCAATCCGATGCTCGTGAAGGCGGCGGAGGCCGCTCGCCCGGCTGATGCGGGAGGTGGGAAGGGAGCCGAAAAATGGCGGCCGGTTTTCCGCTCTTGTGGCGTTGATATTGACGAAACTGGATACGGTGACGAAGACGCTAGAATAAAATAACAAATAATCTGCGCGTTAATATTCCGATATCTGAAGATAAAATTTCCGGGAATGATATCTACACTATTGGAGACGTTTCGTTTTTTCGGTCAGTGCATTGCGATGGAAGTGATTCTCCTGTTGCTGGTCGATGTGTCACGGATGGCGTCCTTCCCAGCGGAGGCTTGGTCAGTGAGCTGTATTGCTGCCGATGCCGATAGACGGCTTGTCCAATCAAGATTTGGGAAAAGGCTCCAAACTGCTTGATAGGATCGGTCAATTTTTTGATATTTCAGGTCAGCCCATGGTTTCGGCCGCTCATGCGCACTCCAGCGCGCCGCGGAGAGGGTGCGGCCTGCCGATCGACATTCAACATGGTCCCGGCCGCTGTGGTCTTCGAAGGCCTTGGGCATCCGGTCACAATCGATTCGTGGCGCGGGTGTCCCGTCGGTTGACGATCTGCACAACGCATGCGGGTGGTATCGACGCTGGCCCGGATCTTTCTGCAAGTGCAAACACAGTCATGGTTTCTTTGGCGTACAGATTTCATCCCGCTATGATTCTCTCTTCCTCCGCATAGATGACGGAGGGGAAAATGAAAAAACACAGGAGACCCTCAAATCGAACCCTTAAACAATGATAATCATTGAATTATTGGCGATATATTTTAAAGCAATCAATTAATTATTAGTAGTAATTACAATTACTTGTTTTTATAAAATCATTTTGAATGTGCAATAATACATAGATATGTCATCCATATGCACTCGTAGACATATGACGAAAGCGCTGATACCATTGGATATAGTAAGAGAACGAACGGTTAATTTGGTAAACCATGAGAGAGTTGTTTTTTATATGAGCATTGCTTTCACGCATTCGTATGTCGAGCGCAGTGAGATGTCGGGCATTTGCCATGCATTTCCACTGTTGCCGTGAATTTTTGGAGAGCCGCCGGGATCAAGCCCGCAGAATCGAAGAAAAAGGCGAACTATGGTCGAGCGTAGATTGCTGGTTGCCGCGATTTTCATAGTCTGCCTGGCGTTCGCGCGTGCCCCCGTTCTGGCGCAAAGCCCGATGCCGTCCATTGGCGCCCAGGAGTTGGACGTCCTGATCGTCATTGATCAATCCCAAAGCATGGGCGGCGGCCGCAACGAGCCGGCGAGCGATGCCGAAAGCCACCGGATAAGTCTGGTGGAGCAAATCCTGCGCCGCCTGTCCGCCGATATCTTCGAGTCCTCCCGCCGTCATCGTGCGTCCATCATCGAGTTCGGGTCCGCCGACAAGACCAGAGTCGCCGTCGACTGGGTCGAACTGGCCCACGACCCCGCCGACCCGGCCAAGCCCTTCACCACGGTCGATTTCGCCATGGCGCGGGTGGCGCCGCAGAACCTGCATTACACCGATACGCCGAAAGCGCTTGCTCTGGTCAAGAGTCAGATGGACCGGCTGAAACCCGTTCCGGGCGCATCCGCGCGAAGCCGCATCGTCCTGCTCATCACCGACGGGCGGCCGGAGCGGCAGAACAACGCTCCCGCCAAGGTTCTGCGGCAGGAAATCGAAACCCAGGTGCGAGCGTTGCGGGATGCCGGAGCCGTGCTGTGGGTGATCGGTCTGGATAGGAACAACCGGTTCTGGGATCAGCAGCTTGCCGATGGCGGCCCCTCGGACGGCACATTCTGGCGGACCGTCACCGGCGATGCCGACAGGGCACTTCGCGCTGTCGGCGCATTTCCGGACGCGGTCAAGCTCGCCAACGTCTTCGTCGACCGCTGGCTGAGGGAGCGCACGCCGGCCCCGTCCGGATGGTCGTTCGTCGCCACGCCCTACCTGCGTCAGCTCGTCGTCTCCGTGCAGTACCCGCGGCCGCAACCGGCGGTGACGCTGGTGGATCCGAGCGGCCGGACGGTGGCGCCGGTCGCCGGCGCCGGTTCGGCCGGCGGTGCGACGTCGGGGCTTTTCAATCTGTTCGTCCTGAAGGATCCGCCGACGGGCGAGTACCGCCTCATGTCCGTCGACGCCACCGAAGCCCTCATCGAAGTCCGCGAGTATGGCCCGGTCGCCACCCTGGTCGGCCCCGGCGGGGAACTCCCCCGCGAGGTTCCCTCCACCCTGGCGTTCCAGCTCAATGGCGCCAATCCGCGGATCGCCATGGATGCCGTGCCGGGATGGCCGATTTCGGGCACCGTGCAGATCACAGGCGTGGGCGGCAGGCAAGTGGCCGAGGTGCCGGTGCGCATGGCGGAAAAGGGGAGAGTTCTGGCCGATTGGACGCCGGACACCGCCGGCCAATATGTCGCCAGATTGCGGCTGAAGGCGACAGGCCCGGACGGAAGCGTGCTCGACCTGTTCCGCGGCGCGGACATCAACGAGTTCCCCCTGACCGTTTCCCGACATGCTCCGTTTAACCTGATGCTGGAAGCGCCCGCGGTCGGTGTCGTCGGGCTCTTTCCCGGTCTCGGAGAAGATGGCGTCGACCTGCGCTTCCGTCTCGTTGAGGGCAGTGGCCGGTTCATCGAACGGCTGGATGAGGTCGTCGCCAATCCAGCCACCTGGCTCAAGGCCGAAGCGATCGATCCGGTTTCCGGACAGCCGGTTGGCGGACCGCTCAAGGTCGCGCTGGATGGCGACCGCTTCGTGGTTTCGCTGCCGGCCGGGTTCGACCTGTGGCGTGGCGAGGGATGGCTGGTTCCGCTTGAGCGGGCCCTGCGGGTCAAGCCGATGGATGCGCTTCTGGACGGTCGACGGCTGTCCGGTGTGCGCCTGGACGGGGGTGCAGTTCCCGAACGCGTCGCGGGCGATCCGATGACGTTGGCAGGGTTCCTCCTGCGCTGGCCGCTCTGGGTGACCGCAGGGCTGGCGACGGTCGTTGCAGCGCTGGCCGCGGCACTCGTGGCGGGAGTGGCATGGTGGCAGATCCCGCGTCACCGCATCCGCTCGGAAGACCGGCGTCGCGGGGCAGTCGTGGAACTGATCGTTTACGACCGGCGCCGCGGCTACCGGTCGGGCAAGCAGATCCCGGTCACCGGCATCTATCGGCAAACCTTCAAGCACGTCTTGGAGGTCCAGGACGGCGGCACGCGCCGCAAGATCGCCGCTCTGTCGCTGCGCCGAATGGACGTGGCCGGCGGACGCACCGCGGCGGAGGTCACCTACCGCTACGACGGCGATCCCAAGCCGTACAGCCACATCATCAAGGCAAATCCCGATGGCGAGAAGCTGCGCGGGCTGAAAGACCACGACTGGTTCATCGCTCTCCGGGAGACCACGGCGCGCTCAGCCGCCTGATCTGCCTCAACACCTGACCATGAAGCGCGGGGAAGGACCTGAACAATGACGGTGAAAACGCTTGTCCTGGGGTTCGGCGGAACGGGCACCCACATCCTCACCTACTTGAAAGAGCTGGCGGTCTACAAATACGGCAGCCGGCCGCCGCACCTGGCCTTCATCGAGTTCGACACGATCACGCGCAGTCTCTGGAAGCCCGGCGAGACCGTCGACATCGCCGGCGGCGCCGGGGCAAAGGAGGTCATCGCCACCGGCCTGACCAACGAGCACATCCACCTCGATCCCAACTCCGAATATCTGCCCCTCGAAGAGGGGCAGCCGGGTCTGCGCACCCTGGTCGAGAACGAGATGACGGCGGCCGGGGACCGCAACCGCCATCCGCATCTGAAGAACTGGCTGCACACCGACTGGATTTCCAAGATCGTGCCGCCCGCCGCCCGCAATGTGACGAGCGGCGCCGCACAACAGCGGCAGATCGGTCGCTTCGCCATGTTCGCGAACATCGACCGGATCACCGCGCAGCTCACGAAGACCCTGCGCGATCTCGCGAACAATGGCACGGGCGACGTTGTCAACGTCTGGGTGATCGGTTCCGCGGCGGGCGGCACCGGCGCGGGCTGCCTCATCGATGCCGCCGTCATCGTCCGCATGGTCGCCCAGCAGTTGGAACTTAAACCGACCATCGCCGGCGCCATCGTTCTTCCCGACGTGTATGACGGCGCCCACGGAATCAGCCCGGCGCGTGCCTACAGCTTCTTCCGCGAACTGGCCCGCTTCCAGGAACTGGATATCCCGGCGGAGGACCGCTTCGCGACGAGCACCGTTCCGGCAACGGCCGCGGCTGACATCGTCTACGACGCTTACGGCCAACAGCGCGCACTGATCCCCGACCGCCTGTTCGATTACCTCGTCTATCTCGGCGAACGGTGCACTGGAAACGAGAAGCGGATCTCGTTCTTCAATTCCGTCGCCAACGCCATCGACAGCTTCCTCGACGTCAACATCGGCCCGAAGATGATGGAGGAGCTGGTCAACCAGGACGGCCATCCCCTCAGCTTCGGCGGCGCCCGACTGTCGATCCCGCTCAACACCTATGCCGAGCTTTTCGTCTGGGAACAGGTCCAGGACTTCCTGCGCGCGATCGGTGCGCCGAAGGAGGAGGAGGACGGCTTCATCACCGGCGTCCACGTCGGAGCCCAGCGCGACCGCCAGGACGCGGCCCGCGCCCGTGTCGAGAGCATGCTGAAACTCTTCAAGGAGCTGCGCGACCTCGCCGACCAGGAGCGCGAGCGGCTTCCTGCCTACATGGAGCAGCATCTCGACCCGGAAACCGTGGTCAACCGCTGGTACGAGTTCGGAGCCATCGAGGTTTCGCGACAGGAGGTGACTGCGGACGAGCTGGCCAACGACCTGCCGCTGGCCTATTGCAACCCATTCCTGTCATATGGCGACCTCAACGACGGCCTGCCCGTCGAACGGATCGAGATCAAAAGCTACGAGGAGAACCGCAGGGCGAAGGGCATCAAGGAATCCCAGACGGAATCCCGTGACCGCTTCGCACGCGATCTGCGCGCCACGCTCGACTCCTACACCGATCCCCAGGGCGGCGAACGGACCTTCGAAAAGGGCCGGCGCCTCGTGCGCAAGGTGATCTCGCGCACGCTGAACGAGATGACCGACCGGATGATCGCCGAGGCGATCAACGCGACCCAATCCATAGGCGTGACCGCCGAGGACCCGGCCGCCGGAACGCCGCTGACGCGGCTGTATGCCGAAACGCAGGAGCTGGCGGGTCTGGCCGGGCCGCTCGGCACCATCGAGGACGTGATCAAGCGCTGCCTGGACCACATGGATTCCGGCGCAGCACTTCAGCGGCAGGAGGTCATCGACGCGATCACCGGGCTGGGCGATGTCCGCCCCCCCTTCATGTCGCTGACCACCTGGATCGACGGCCCGCAGAAGGCGGCGCGCGACGATGCCGCGCGATATGTGACCTGGTTCCAGAAAAGACACCTGCTCGCCGACATGCGCGAGATCGTCGGGGCGGTCCGGAAACGGTACGGCCAATGGTCCGACGCGATCCGGGAGGCGCTGGTCCACACGGTCCTGCCCCAGGCCGGGCAGCTTCCCGCCCTGAGCGCCGTGCGCAAGAACCACATCCAGCGCCTGACCGACCGCCTGCTGCGGCTGTCGCGCGACGACCGTGCGATGATCAGCCTCGCCTCCCGCCAGGAGCAGGAGAACGGCGCTTTCGACATCACCATGCGCGGCTTTACCGATGTGATGAGGCAGCGGGCGGTCATCGACCAAGGGAGCACGCTGGCCGACCAGATGGTGGCGCGAACCCGCTGGCAGGCCGCCATCGGGCCGGACGGCCGCCCCGCCGTCTCGCTGGCCATCGAACAACAGGGCGGCACCTTCCGGCCCGTGGCCGATCTGCGCGACGTGCACGAGCTTCTGCGCGACCGGTTCCGTCCAGCGGTCGACAGCCGGCTTCAGGACATCGACATCTTCGACTATCTCCAATACGAGCAGCAGCACAACCGCACGCATGAAAGGCTGTCCGTCGACGAAATCGTGAAGCGTTTCCGGGGGTCCGCAAAGCTGCTCCTGAGCGACGGGCGCATGGCCGCCTGCCGCTGGGTCTACCGGCAGCCGAGCGGCGGCGACAAACAGAACATCGCCGATGCCCTCAGGGCGCGCCTGGCGGATGCCAGCGACGGCGATCAGGTCAACAGCCCGATCACCACCTACTCCGATCCGACGTCGCTCATCCTGCTGAAGGCGGCGCGGATGGAGCACGGCCACATCAAGGACGTGAAGGATTGCGAAAAGAAGTATCTTGAAACCCTGCGCGTGGAGCGCGGACAGGGAGCCGACGCGGAACTCCAGCGTGCGCTGATCTACCATCCGTTCCGGGGCGAGGCCGAGGCCTGGTTCATCGAGCGCGTCTTCTCCCGGCGCCTGTCCCTGGAGATGGAGGCCTCCCGCCTCATACCGCCGCGTATCGTCCGGCTGCTCGACAACCCGCATCAGTTCCAGGCGTTCGTGCATTGCTTGGCGACCGGTGCGGTCTTCCGCGACGAGGCGGAGCGACGCTGGTTCTGGAGGGCGCCGAACCGGGATGCGCCGGTGGACCTGGACAATGGCGATCTGATCCGTGCGGCGGTTGTCTTCGTCCTCCAGCGGCGGGAGGCCGGCAATGCCAAGCGGTTCCCGATCACTGCCGACGCCGCATTCCAAAGCGCCCGTCAGGCCGCCGCGGATCCTCAATCGGCGAACCGAAACGGGGAGACCGAGCGCTCCTACTTCGAGCAGCTGGAGGACTTCATCCGCGACGAGCCGCTGACGAGCTTCCTGAAGGCAAGCGTGCCGATCAGCGAGAACGCACTCGGCAATGCCGTCGGCGAAGCCGAATACAGCCGTCTGATCGATGGGTTGCGGATGTCCATGCAGTTCTACGGCAGCCCGTCGACCAAAGCCGACCTGTCGGCGCGAACCCTGTACTGAATGGTGGCGGTGGTGACGGGACGACGGAGAAACCTCTTCGGTGGCGATTTCCTGGTCGGCTTGCTGGCTTTGATCGGGGGGCCGGTTCTGGTCCTGGCCGGGCTCTGGGGCTGGGCGGTCATGACAGCAGTCCAGCCGCAGGGCGGCCCGCTCGCCGTGACGGCCGACCGGATTCTGGTGATGGGCGGGGCGGTCCCGCTGCGGATCGATTTCGCCGGCGTGCCGGATGAAACCGGTGGCAGGCCGCTGCCCCCGCCGCCGGTCGACCTGCTCGTCCTGGTCGACGTCTCCGGTTCCACCCGGGAGACCCGGCCGACCCTGCTCGCCGCGATCGAATCGGCAGCAAACGACCTGCTGCTGTCGGGGGCCTCTGCCAACCGGGTGGCGGTCGTCAGTTTCGACACCGAGGCGCGCATCGAGGCGGATTGGACCGCGTCGGCCGACCGTGTCTCGGCGCGCGCCCTGGCGCCGCTGCTCGACCGTAGCGGCGCCAATGACTCGCGCGCGATGTTCCGCGAGATCGACTCCGTCATGGCGCGCGCCCGTCCGCAGGCGCGGCGGCTGGCTGTCTTCTACACCGACGGCGAATGGGTCGCGTGCTCGTCATGCCCGAACCCGATGGGCTGGCCCGAGGTGATTGGCGCAAGCCAGGCGCTGCGCGGCAATGAGGTTGAACTCTTCGTGGTCGGAGTGCCGAACAGCCTGGACATCGCCCACATGTCCCAGGTGACGGGATCGCCCGGCCGAACCCTGATCCCCACCAACCAGAGCGAGATCACGGCCCAATTCCGCAGCGTCACCACGACGGATGACGGCATTGCGGCCCATCGCGCCCGGCTGGCGCTGCCGATGGACGGGCGTCTCTTCGATGTCGTGGCCGAGGACGGCGGCTGGTCGGTCGGCAACGCCGACGGGCGTCTTGCCCGCCGGATCCAGCCGTTGCGCCGTTCCCCCGCCATGTTCGCCGTTACGGTTCGCCCCAACATCCTCGGATACGTGCCGGTGACATATGCACCGGCCCAGCTGCGTTATCCGAAGCCGGACGGCACGGGCGAGGTCGAACTGCGCTCCGGCACGCCGTCGATCCTGGTCGTCTCGCCGCTGTTCCTGGCAGTTGCCTTTGCGCCCGCATTGGGGTGGGCGGCACTGGCTCTGCTGTCCCGCCCGAAGGAGGAGCCTCCTCCTCCTCCGTCAGACTCCATTCCTAAGCCGCCTCCGCCGCCGGTCCAGGTGCTGCGCCTGCCGGTACCGGCGAGTCCCGCTGAGGCTGCCGTACCGACGCTGATTGTCGGCGTCGGCGGCTGGGGCGGACGAGCCGCACTTGCGGTACGCCGTCACCTGACCGCGACGGCAGGGGGCAACCGCACACCTCCTGTCGGCTTCATCGCGGTCGATGTGGACTCCGACGCCTTGTCACAGGCGCTTGCGGCGCAGCCGGGCTCCCAGGACTTTCCGGTCACGGCACTGACGGCCCCGGTCGCCGTGACTGACGCCAACCAATGGTTGCGCGACCGGATTCCGGATTCCGCAAGGCCCGGCACTGTGTGGTCCGGCCTGCCGCTCCGCAAATACCAGGGCGCATCGCGGCAGGAACTCAGCCTCGAACGAGGCGTGCATGGCGACCGGACGCTGGGCCGGGCAGCGCTGCTGCGCTGGTTCGAACATGGTGGTCTTGCGGAAGCGCTGCAAGACGGACTGCAGGCGCTGATGGCGCGTCCGGCGGCGGACGGGGTGCGCCAGATCGTCGTGCTGCTCGATACGGCCGGCGGCTTCGGCAGCGCCGCGGCGCTGGACATCGCCCGGGTGCTGCGCCGGCAGGCCAGGGCGGCCCAGGCTGCGGGTGTGATCATTCCAGAGATCCTCTGCATCGCCGCCGAAGGCGGGGCCGGCGCCCCGGAGCGTGCGCGGCGCACGGCATTCCTGCGGGAATGCGAAACAGCCTCGCGGCTCCCGTGCTATCCGCGGACTGTGCTGCTGGGCTCGGCACGGCCGGAGCTGGCGGCCACCGACGACGAGGCGCCCTTCGACACGGTGATGACGGTGTCCGGCGCCCCGGACGATGCCATCGCACAGACGGTCGTGCTTTGCGACACGCTGCTGTCGCCGCGCCCGCGGCGGGCGTGGCTGCCGGCGATGGCGCGGTCCGCCGGTCCGGTCGCCGCAGTCACGGCACGCGGGCTGACGGTCCCGGCCGCGACGGAACACCGGCTGACGGAACAGGAGTTCCTGCTCCGTGTGATCGGCTGGCACCTTCTGGGCGGCATCACGCCGGCTCCGGACGGGTCCGGCTACGACGTGCCGGCCCCGTCGGCTGAACGTCTGTCCAATTTGGTGGCGCAGATCCGCGCCGCCGAACCGCCGGCCTCGCCATGGGCCATGCTGCTGCGTGCGGCGGCCGAGCCGCAGGAGCTTCCCGCCTTTCTGGCGATGGTGCCGACACTGAACGGCGGCGCGCCGGAATGGATCACACGATCGGCGGCGGCGTCGCTGACGGCCATGCTGTGTCCGGCGTCCGGGCAACCGCCGGGAAACTCCATCACGCCGGTCGAGGTCGCCGCGCTGTCGGAGTGGCTTGCGCAGCGCATCGCCGGTCCGTTGGCGGGCGAGGCCTCCGGGCTCGGTGCCGCGCCGGATGCCGTCGCGGTGCTGCAAACCTTGGCCAAGGGCTTCTCGGTCCTGTCCGACAGTTGGCGCGGCTGGACCGGTCGTCTGCTGTCTGCGGCGAGCGAGACCGCGGCTGAATCCGCAAGGCTGCGCGCCGCGACGGCGCCATCCGCGAGTGCCCTCGCGATCCTGTCGGACGCGGCCGACGACGAGGGGATCGGCCGCAGGCTGGATGAGGCCTTCACCGTTTGGCTGCGTGAGCACGGCCCGAATGCCAACCTGCGCAGCCACCTGTCCTTCGCCGTCGTGGTCGAGAACGGCACGCCGGCCCCGGTGCTGCGCAGCCGCATCGGCCACCGCGCCGACCACCGCGACCCGGATGCCGCTATCGCCATGCTGCGGCGGGCGGCCGCTCCCGTCGCCGGCCTGGTCGGACACCGGCAGATCGCCGGCGTCCTGGCGACGGTGGATGCCGGCGAGGCCCGGCGTCTGGCGGAGACGCTGATTGCCGCTTCCCGTCCGGCTGCCGGGACGTTGCTGGTGCGGCCGAGCGCGTCCGACCGTGCGGCGGAGGCAACGATCGTTGCCTTCAGCCGGACGGTCGTCGAACCGGCAGGCTGCCCGCCCCGATTGGAGGCGACCGCGTACGGCCACGCCACCATGGCGCGGATCTCCTGGGCGGCGCCGCTGCCGAGCCGGCTTCCATCCCACACATTGCCGGTGGTGCAGCCGCTCGACTTGACCGCGGAACGCCTGCGGCTGCGTCTCAGCCAGTTTCTCGACCGCCAGATCGACGACCTGCCGCCCGCGCTCGCCCTGGCGGCGGCCGATCCGGATCGCTTCCGCTCGTTCGCCCGGCTCTACCGCGGCGGCTGCCTGTCGGAACGTCCGGACCCCTGGGGGCGCATGAGCTGGTTCCTGAGCGAACCCGGTGTCTTCCTGACCCAGGGCGACCCAAGCCTCGCTGCGGCTGCCGCAGTCTTCGTACGGTCCCCGCCGGTGCCGGAGGTTTCCGAACGGCCGGAATCGGGAGACTTCTCTGTGCTCGACGCCTGGACGCGCTCGCATGTCGAGCCCAATGCCGACGCGGGAGAGCGCCTGCTGACGCTCGCGGCCATCTCGATCGCCCTCGAAGAGGAGGTGCTGGCATGACCGCCATGATCATCCTGGGACTCTTGATCCTGTGGGTGGGCTCCGGCTGGGGTCTCATCGCGTGGTTCGGCCGGTCGCGCGGCAAGGCGGTCCGGCGAAGCGTCTCCCGCCGCATCGTCGGCCGCGGCGACATTGTCACCGTGACCGTGGCCGCCGAGCCGCCGATCAGGACGGAAGCGGTCCAGAACCACGACGTCGTCCTCCTGCTCGATCATTCCGGCAGCATGGGCGCAACCCCCGGCAGCCCGTTGCGGGAAATGATCCGGGCTGCTTCGGCTTTCGTGCGACGGCTGCCCGATCCGATCCATGTCGCCGTCGTATCGTTCGATGACGCCGCGGAATGCCTGTGCGGATTCACGGGCGACAAGCGTCGGGCCATCCATGCGATTTCCGCCATCCAGCCCGGCGGTGGAACGCAGATCGGAGCCGCGCTGGCGCGCGCCGGCGAGTTGCTGGACGCGTCGCGCCCCGACGTGAAGCGCACGGTCATTCTTTTCTCCGACGGTTTCGACACCGTGGACGATGTGCTGCCGCATGCCGAGGCGCTGCGCCGTCACCCGGCCGGACCGGCCGTCTATTGCGCCAGTTTCGGCGGCGATGAGACCCTGGCGCTGATGTCGGCGGTGGCCGGCAGTTCGGAACGGGTTTTCCTGACCGCCCGGTTCGACGGCTTGGTGGCCCTGTTCACCGCCCTCGCCGCCGAGGTGAGCGGGCAGCGGGCAATCGCCGGACTTCTCGACGAAGTCGCCAACGCTCCCCGTCCGTTCACGGTGGACGACACCGGCGGGGCGATGCCGGTCGACATCCGGACCGCTCAGGGCACCAGCATGTCCTGGCCTCTGCCGCAGTTCGACGGAATCCCGGTGCCGGTAACCTACGGGTTGCAGGCGCACTGCCTGGGATGGCATCCCGTGGTGGCGGAAAGGGGCCGCATTGCCTGGCGCCTGCCTGACGGCGGCATGAGCAGCGCCGAAGGCCCCCCGGCCAACCGGGTTCTGGTGCTGCCGCGCTGGACCGGCTGGATCAGGCCGCTGGACATCGTGATCGCGACGACGCTGGCGCACCCGCTGCTGATGCTGGCTCTGTCACGAGTCCTTCGCTGCCCGTCAGAGCCAGCGCTTCCCGAGGCGGGGAAGGGGATGGCGGCGGACCTTGCCCCGGCTCCTCTGCCGCCGCCCGTTCCGGTGCTCGGATCGCCCCCGTTCCGCCCGACGCTGCGTCCGGCGGTGGTCATCGGCCTTGGCCGGGACGGCCGGGCCGTGGTGGAAACACTGAAGGAGTGGCTCGGCGAACGCTTTGGCGGCAACGGGGGCGTTGCCCTGCTCGCCCTGCAGGTCGGCCCGGTTCGCGAACCCGGCCCCGGCCCCGGCCCCGGCGTCATGCTGGATCCGCAGGAGACACTCGGTCTGCATGCCGACCTTTGGCCGATGGCGACGGCGCTGCGCGGCCAAGCCCTGCCCGATGCCTGGAGCTGGGTGCCGCTCGCATGCTGGTTCGATCGGGGCCAACCCCTGACGACGGCGCGTGGCGCCGATGGCGACCGCGCCAAGGCGCGCGCCGCCGGTCTCGCCAACCACGACATCCTGCGCAAAGCCGTGCTCGACCGCTTGGCAGGCCGCGCCCGGCATGAGGTGGCGGTGTTCGCGGTGGGTGCCGCTGACGACGCCGAGGCGACGGGCCTGCTGGCGGACGTTGCGCATGTGGCGGCCGGCGAGGGGCATGGCGTCACGGCGCTGGCGCTGGCTGCCGACGCTGCCACCGGCGAAAAGGCGGGCATCGCGGCCTTCGCCCGCGAAATGGAACGTTTCCTGGCACGGCGCGAGGACCCGGTGGTGGTCGAGCGCGATGGTGAACGCCATGTGGCGCGCCATCTGTTCGATCAGATGTTCGTCGTCGGCCGACCGTTCGACGAGCGCCGGGACCGCGTGGAGGCCGCCGCCGCGCTGATCTGGGGGCTGCTCGCCTCGCCGGCACTGGCTGAACGGCTGCCGCCGCCGGCACCGGGCCTTGCCCGCGGTGCGCTGGCCCGCGTCCATCGCGTGCCGCAGGACGCACTGTGGCGCTGGGTGCGGGAGCGCACGCTGGAAGAAGGCGTGCTGCGGCGCTGGCTCGGCCTGGAGGGACAAGTCGACGCGCTGGTTCCGGCGCCGCTCGATGGCGGGCTGCTCAACCAGTTGGTCACTGCCTTCTGGTCCGGCCCCGCCGCTCCGCAAAGCGTCCTCCTGGCCGGAAAAGTCCAATCGGGCGAAGAGCCGGTTGGAGCCTTCGTATACGGCGGCGGCTATCTGCCCGTTGATCGGCCCGACCACGAACAAAAGGCTTTCTGCGACCGCGAGCGGATCCTTCTCGGCCTGTATCTCGAAAGTTGGTGCCGCAGGGCCATCGACGAGGCCGCGGCCAAGGGGCGCTGCCCGGTCGGCGGCATGCGGGCGGCAGTAACGATCCTGCAGACGGCCATGGCCGATCTGCACGCCAGGCTGCTGCCTTATGCAGACCGCCCGGAGAGCGCTTCCTTTGCGGCGTTCGGATCGTCCATCCTGCTGGAAGCGCGGGCGATGCTCTCCCGTCTCGCGGCATCGCTGGCTGGCTGGGAAGCGGTGTTTCTGTCCGGCGGCTCGCGGGCGCCGGTACCCATGTCGGTGGCCGGAGCGCTGGCGGAGGCCGGGCGGGACCTCGATCGTTGGCCCGGTTGGGAAGCGCGTGTCCGGCCGCGCTTGGACGCTTGGTTCGCCCGTCAGCTTCCGAACCTGTGCGACACCCTGCGCTTCATCCCGACCTGGCAGCCCGCCGAACAGACGGTGTCGTTGCGCCTCGGCGTCTTCGGTGCATCCCTGACGGCGCGGGACGACATCGGTCAAGCCTTGCGCGTCGGCCTCGACCGTTACGCCCAGGAGGTGCTGAGTTGGCCTGACGAGGATTGGGCGCAGGCGCACGGCGCTGCCGGGGATTCAAGCTGGATCGGTATCGGCGGGGCGGCGCCAACGGTGTTCGGACCCGGAGGCGACGTGGTCGACGCCGCGGACCCCGCCATTGCGATTGCATTGTCCTGCGATCCGGCGCCGGTCGCCCGGCTTCTTCACGTCTCGGCTTCCGCCGACCACGCCGCCTTCGTGTGGCCGGAGGAGTGCAACGCAGCCCGGATCGCCTGCCTGATCGGCAATCGGCAGGACCGCGAGCCGGCACCGTTTTCGCCGCTGGCCGTCAGCCTGCTGCGGGAGCCGTCCGCATTGCTTGCCATCCTGGTGGAAACGGCGCAGGGGCACCTGAAGGAGGATGCCGACGCGGTGGTCCTGACGCGCGCCGGGCGCCGCTATCCCCTGGCGTTGCTGACCGGGGACGGGCTGCGGCTGAGCGACTACGAAAAAGCCCTGGACCAGGCCGTCACGATGGCGGCGGCGCTCGATGGAACGACGCTTCCCGCCATCGATCCCTACGCTGCTCTGCCCCAGGCGTGGGTGGCCGACCCGAAATCCTTCATCGCGGCGCTCGAGGAGTCGCCGACCGGCAGGCTCGTCCGCAGCGAGCCGGGTTGGACCCAATGGAGCGATCTCGCTTGGGGGCTCTGCCTGGACCGGATGTCGCGGGACATGGTCTGTGCTTGAAGGAACCGCTTTCATGAGACGACGGGTTTTGCTGGCCGCTGCCGTGGTGACCGGCTGGATCGCCGCATTGGGGCCGGTGGCGGCGCAGGTGGAGGCGCCGCTGCCGTATGGCACGCATTTCATCATGCTGATCGACGATTCCGGCGACATGGCGAAGTACCGCAACCGGATCGTCGCCGATGCGCCGTCGATCCTGTTCGGAGACAAGCGGCCCCATGGCGGCGCCGAGGCCAGACGGTTTCCGGTCTTCGATCCGACCCGTGACGTTCTGTCGGTCGCGGTCTACGGCATCACCGAAACGAACGTTCGGGACGCCCGGTGCAATCGGGATGGCGATCCGCCGAATCCCAACAGCTTCCTCCCGGAAGACCTGTTCGTCTGGATCGACGTACGGGAGCCCAAAACAGCCGCCATGCTGTCGCAGAAGCTGGCTGCCAGGATCGGCGAAGCTGTGCGCGGGCCGCGGCCGGACTGCCGGCTGCGCCACGACGGGTCTCCCATATCCACCGCGTCGATTCTCGCCCTGACGACTGGCAAGGACCGTGTCCCCGCAGACAGCCGGTTCTCGCGCGTCGTGCTGGTCAATGTCACCAACCTGGTCTCCAACACGAACCCTTCCGCCGAAATCGCCCAGTTCGCCCGGAAGCAGGGCACCCAGAATCATGAGCAGGCGTTGAATCTGGCCCGGCTGGTTCAGACCAACTTCTATCTGAACTCGCCGCCGGATTGGATCGTCACGCCGGACGAGAGAGGTGGCCTGACGGCCGGCTTTTCAGATGTGTCGGATAGATTCCATGTGGTCTTCACCGAAGCGAAAGCGGTCGAGAGCGATCCAGCCGGACTGATCGACGTGCCGCTGCGGCTCGTCCTCGACCGTGTCGCGACGTCCCCCAACGATGTCGTCGTCGTGACCGACGACGGCCGCACGCCCGAGCTGGTCGTGCGCGGAGGCAGCAGGTTCAAAGCCGAACGGGTGTCGGTCAACGGCAAGCAGATATCCAGCTGCCGCGATGGCTGCCGCAGGCAGCTGCTCGACCTGATCGACATCGGCGAAGCCGATTTCAAGGGCGGTTCGCCGCCTTCCAAGCCCCCGGCTTCGGTCCGGCTTGCGGCGGAGTTCCGCTATGACACGCCGGTCTACCGGAACCTGATGTTCCCGGTCGACGAACGCCGCATCGAGATCGCGACGAAGCCCGTCCTGACGGTTCAGCGGGAGACGGTGCTGCCTTGGTTCGCCTTGCCCATCCTGGATGGGATGTGGGAGGAGTGGTTTCGCGAGATCACCCTCGACAACCGCAACCTGGCCGCCCTGTGGCGGGAGGGAGACGGGCGGCTGACCCAGGAGGACGCGGTCAAGCGGATCCTTCAGGAGCGCGCCCGCATCCGCGACCAGGGCCTCGCCTATGGCGGCCCGGCTGGCGTGCTCTTTCTGCTGTTCAGCGGCAGCGGCGCCTGGTCCCTCTATGCCCGCCGCCGTTTCCGGCCGAGGTTGACCTGGCAGAGCGCCGGCACCGTGAGCATCGGTTTCGACGCCCCCGGTGAGGCGCCGATCCTGCTGGGCACGGTCGAGGTGTGGAACGTGGCCCCCCGGCGTCCGGGTGGACATGCCGAGGAGCCGCATCGCGACGCCGCCGTGCGCGCCGCCGGCTGGGAGCTGCCCGGCGGTCTGGTGCTGGACGGGGCCGGCGGGCCGGTGATCGGCTTCGCCGCGGCCGACGCCACCGGCCGCCTTGAGCCCGAGATCCGGCAGACGATCTCGCACGGAATGGTGATCGCGCTTTTCATCGACCCGCGCACGATCCTCGATCTGGAGGTGCCGGCCGTCACCGGGCCGGTGGACGTGCCGGTGACCGGGATGGTCCAGCTGAGCTGGAGCCGGATGCAGAGTGACCGCGTCGGTACGGGTGGGCTTTCGCTGGAGATCGCGCTGACATTGCGGCTCGTGCCCGAATCGCCGCGCGAGCCGCAGGTCGGTTTCGAACCGCCGGCGATGACGCCTGAATTCCGCGGTCATCGAGAAGGTGAACCGCCGCAGGCCTGCCTGCTCGGCAGCTTCCATTTCGTCAGCAACGCCCGCCGGCGCTTCGCTCTGCCCTTTCAGGACCGTTTCACCCTGCGCGTGGAGCGCCCGGAGGGGCCGTTGCCGGACGACACCGCGACGCTGGACAATTCCGACGTGACCGTCGCGGCGGCGGCGGCCGAAACCCGCAGGGCGATGCTGTGGTGCGACGGCACGCATGTGTCCAACCCGCCAGCCTCCGACGAAACCTATCGCTTCATGCTTTCCGGCCGCTGCGCACCCGGATCGGCCGCCGGACCCCATCTTGCCAGGCTGCGCCGGGACAGCACGCGGTGCGACGCCACGCTGGTCATCGTCGACGGCGCGCAGCGGATCGAGATCGCCTGGGACCGCCCGTCCGACCAGCCATTCTGGCGGCGCCAGATCGGAGACGGAGGATACACGCCGCTCGTTCCCTTGCCCGGCGACGTTCTGGAACTGTCGGGCCGGGATGTCCGCTTCGACGACCGTCGAAACGTGGTGATCCTGTTCGACCTGGAGATTGGCAACAGCGGCATCGATGGAAATGGGACGGTCGACGCCGCGATCGACAGCCGGCTGTCCGGCGAGGCGGTGATCGTTTCCGGATTGGGGATCAGGTCCTCTGAAAGGCCTGTGCTCCAGTTCGTCAATGGCCAGCCTGCGCTTGCCGCACCCAAGGTCCGGGAAGGTCAGCCGGCCGAGCGTCGCGCCATCGTCCTCGACACCAAGCCGATCCGCAGCATCGAAGGCGGCGTGCTGGATATGGGGCTGGTGTCCGCCAGCGTCACCGTCGCCCTGGAAATCGTCGACGACCTCGGCCGCAAGACGGAGCGCACGCTGTCCATCGTCGTGCCCCTGCGCTTGGAGCTGCAGCCGTCGCCGAACTGGCTGTGCATCGATTTCGGCACGTCCGCCATCTCCGTCGCGCACGGGCGCGGCGATCAGGTCAACGTGCTGCAACTGCAGCACATCCGACAGGGCAGCGGCGACGCATCGCCGTCGAACCCTTGCCTTGCAGACTTCGACCGTGCCAACGTCGAGCGCAACAGCCGGTCCCTGCTTCCCAGCTTCATCCTCTGCGACGCCGACCGCCGCCGCGATCCCGTGCCGGATCGCCAGCTGCGGCCGGGCTTCCCGCGTTTCGGTCCGGCGTCGCTGAAGCCGGGCGACCCGTCCTTCATCAGCCTGCCGGCGCCGATGGAAAGCCTGCGGAGTTCGCCGGGCCGGGTGATCTATTCGCTGAAGAGCTGGGTCGGGCTGGCGGTCCCCAGGGTTCCGCTGAAGGACAAGGTCTCCTTCCTGCGCGACGGCCATGAAACGATGGAGCGCGACCTGCCCCTGGACGAACTGGTCCAGTCGGGCTTCGCCGCGCTGGCCGAGGCCTACATCCTGCCGGACGAGGTGCGGCCGGGCCAGATCGTCATCACCCATCCCAACACCTTCACCGCATTGCACCAGGGGCGGTTGCACCGCAACGCATTCGCCGCCCTGGCGAAGCGCTTCGATATCCCCCGCCGGGATCGGATACGGCTGCTCAGCGAATCCGATGCCGTCGCCTACCACTATTGCCTGCAGCGCCGCAGCCGGGGCGACCGTCCCACCGGACGCGAGCATATCCTGGTCTACGATCTGGGCGCCGGGACGCTGGACCTGTCCGTGATCGCCATCGACTGGGCCGACGACCGCATTGCCTATCCTCAGCGTTGGCGGACTCTCTTCCGCCTGGGCGTACCCGTTGCCGGCAACCATCTGGACGGGGTGCTGGCGCGGCTGGTGGACACATCCATCCGCGATCTGCTGTCCGCCGATTCGAGCATGTTCGAGTACCGGTTTCCGCTCGTCGCCAAGGCCCCGGTGCGCAATCGCGAGGCCGAACACACCAGCGCCAGCCATTCCCTGTGGCTGGCCGTCCGCGAAGCCAAACAGGGCGGCAGCGGCGGCAGGGGATGGAACGGCACCGAGCCGCTGCGGATCGCCGTGGCGGCGCCCACTCTGCCGGACCCTTGGCCGCTCATGCTGCGGCAGGATTCGATCGAGGCGCGGCAGAATGTGCGCGACCGGCTGTCGGGCGAGCAGCCAATGGACCGGATCAGCCTTTCCTACCAGGTCGGGTCCGGCGCAGGCGAAAGCGACCGGATCGAACTGGTGCTGCCGGCGGGGAGCGTTCACGACTACGGGCCGTTGAGGGAGTATGTGCGCTTCGTGACCGGGGACGTCATCCGCGAGGCGCTGGACGGCAGCGGTCTTGCCCCGGATAAGGTGGACACCGTGCTGATCTCGGGCCGCGGCGCGCTGTGGCCGGGGCTGGCGGATGCCGTGCGCCGCCATTTCCCGGCTACGACCAGCATTCCGGACCTCAACGACGCCGAGTCCGGAACGTCCATGAAGGAGGCGGTGGTGCGCGGCGCCATCGCGTGGCAGGGCATGCGGGCTCCGGCGGAGCCGCCGCCGCCGCCGCGGCTCGCGGTCATGCTGATGCCCCACAAGGACATCGTAAACCTGGAGCAGGGCAAGACGGTCAGCATCGACCTGGGTGACAACCAGTATTTCCGGCTGGTGCAGGTCGCCCTCAAGGCTCCCAGACCCAGGGAGGATCTGGCGACGCTGCGCCAGCACTTCTACATCGACCTCGCCTCGTCCGAATACCGCGTGGACACCTATTGGGCCGAGGACCGGACGCTGGTCGTCACCACCGACGAGACCTCCGATGGTGCGCTGATCATCCGGATCGGCAACCGGACCCGATCCTATTTCGAACTGCGCGCCGATGGAGAGGCGGCCAGCGATGCCGTGCGCCCGCCTTGGCCGATCGGCGATGCCGTCCTGCCTCCGATCAAGGAGTGAGACCGATGGTCAGGATGTTCTTGCTGGCCTTGATCGTCTGCGGCGCCATCGGTTCGACCGCCGCGCAGGTGAGTGCCAAGCCGGTCGGCGAACACAGGGTGGAGTTGGCCGAGATTTGCGGGGCAGGGGGGACGCCATTGGCCCGCTGCACCGTCGTCCGCTACCGGGCTGCCGAAGAGGCCGAGAAGACCACGTCCTTCTGTGTCTATCTTGGGCCGAGCGGTGCCCCGGCATTCCGCAACGACCTCGAAAATCCCGACAGGATCGTCACGCTGGCGCCAAAGGCGGATACAGCGGAGACCTTCGACGCCCGCCTCAAGTCCGACCTCCCAAAGCGGGACCGGAGCTTCGACTTCTCCCCGTTGATCGAGACCGAAGCGCGCGGCCGCCGCATCCGGCGGTTCCTGTTGGAAGGCTCCCTCGATGGTGGCGCAACCGACATGGCGGCGCGGAGCATCCATGTCCCGTCCGACCTTGAAAAGGAGGCGCCGGCCCAACGCTACCGGCAGCTCAAGAGCCTGCTGGAGCAATCGTCGCGGCCATCCGCCCCTTGCCGCCAGTCGGCGACGGGCTCCGCACCGCCGGCCGCCGCTACCCCCTTGTCGGGGGGCCTGTCCGTTTCGGTCGCCGAAGACACCGGTATCGGCCTTCCGAATGCAGCCCTGTCGTCGGCCACGGCCGTCCTGCAACAAAGAGAGATCGACCGGCTGAAAGCGGTCGAGCGGCAGTTACGCGACGACGTCGCTGCGAAGAACGATGAATTTGCAGCGCTCAAGGCGAAACTTCAGTCCCTTTCCCCGTTCGAGGTCTGGACCGAACCCGGAAAAGCCGCCAGCGGCAATGCTGCCGCCTTCCTCTCGACCTATTTCTGGGCGTTCCAGCCTGGAATGCAGATGTTTGGCTCCACCGTCGGGCTGATGGCGCCTCCTGCCGTCGGCATCCTCACCCTGCTGCTGTCCGGCATGGGCATCGGCGCACTGTTCGCGCGCCGGTCGACCGCCGCACCGCAGCCGGAACCGCCAATGGCCCCAGCGCAACCGGCGCCGGCACAAGCTGCCGCCTCGGATTATCCTTCCCCCGGCGAGGTCGTCCACGAGGCACTGAACGAATATTTGCGGACGGCGGTTTTCCTCCATCCGCAGCATTCCGCGCGCATCGGGGCCGTCGGGGACATGCTCCGCCGGATGATGCAGATCGACCGTCGTTTCAACGAACCCGCCTCAGTGTTGCGGGACACGGTGAGCAATCTCGCAAAGCTGGAACATGCGCTGGACGTGCCGCTGGCGGATATGTCGTCACGGATCGCCAGAGAGCGGCAGGACATCCAGGATTGCCGCGCATTGCTGGCAGGGGAAAATCCCATCCAGCTTCAGGAGGAGTTGCGGCGCGATTGGAATGCCGACACGGTGCGGGCGGTTCTGGATGTGGCCCGGCAGTGGCAAGACTATGCCCGCGCCCTCGGGCGGGTGCTGAACGATCTCGGAACCGAGGGGAAGCAGATCGAACGGCAGATCAGGGAGGGAAGCCGGCCCGACACGGATCCCCTGCGTCTGCGTCTGGCCGCATTCGAGGCAATCCGCGGTGTTCTGCACATTCCGCATGACCGGTTGGCGGATACCATCCCGGTGGTCGAGCAGATCTGGGGTGCCTTGGAACTCCTGGTCCCCGATCCAAGCCTCAACCGCCCCACCACTCTGAGGGCGGCGATTCTGGATGCCGTGAAGCAGTTTACGGCCGCGGTGAACCCACCGGGCTCGGATGAGGCGTCGACATCGCGCTCGCTGCCCGAGATCGCCGCTGCCCTGAAATTGCGGCAGGCGGAAGCCGAACAGCGTTGGCTGGAAGGCGTCGAGGGCTTGCGGCGGCTTGACCGGTGGCGGCAGCTCCTGACCGACCGGCTTGGGATTCCCATCGGCGAGGATGAAGAGGCGCAGGTGGCTGCCCTGGCCGCCGAGATGCAAGACAGCCGCGCCAAGGCGCAGCATTTCGACCGGCTGACCGGGGAGCTGGAGACTCAACGCGCCCGCTCCGCATCGCGCTGGCGCCTCGCCGCGGCGCTGCTGAAGCGTGCAGGTCGCCGGATTCCGGAGCCCGACGACGTCAGCGCCCTTGAAACCGCCATTGACCGGATCGAGAGGGACGATGCCGACCTATTCCTCATTCGCGCGGGGTTCGCGTCCATCATGTCGCCGCTCGACCGGGCCATCGGCAGCCTGAGGGCGGCCGGGCGGGACGACGTCGTGGCGCTGCTCGGCCTCGATCAGTTCCAGCCGGAGCTCGCCCACTTCAACGACATGCAGGAAGGCCTTGACCTGTCGGCGGTGCAGGAGCCGACCTACCTTTGGAACTGCCTGATCAGCCCGTCCATCATCTTTCTGCACAAGCTGATGCGGGCCGAACTGGTTCTGCAGACCTATTTTGCGGACGATCCCGTCTTCGAGGCGATCCGGTTGCGGGTGAGCGACGCGGCGTGGCTGATGCGCTGTGCCGTGCGCCATGCGGGTGTCCGGTGCCAAACGGCTCCCCTGCTGCAGCCGGCGCCGGCCGATGCGTCGTTGCGCTATCACACGACGCCGGAATTCCGCGCCGTTCCCGAGATCCGCCGTCAGGTTCTGAAACGGGAAGCCCAAGGTGGCGAATTCACCATCGACCTGCACGCTGCCGGATTTGCCGCGCCGTTCAGCAACACCGCCCTGACCCTGGTCCTTTTCAACCCCGCCGACTGGATCTGATCCGGGAGACATCCGATGCGCCTCACACTCTTCGTCTTCGCCGTGGTTTGGTCGCTGGCCCTGCTGGCCTTTCTGATCCTGAACCCGATCGTCCAGGGAGCGGGCACGCCAACCCCGCCCAGCCTCCAGCGCCCGGTCGCTCCGTAACCGGTGCGGTGCACGATGCCATCCGACGAGGCCTTGCAAGACACCTTGAGCCGGGCGACGGTCCTGCTCAACGGAGACGCCCGCGACCGCGAACGTGCGGTCAGCCTGCTCGCCGACCTGCGCGATCGCTTTCCGCACCGGCCCGAGGGAGAGGCGGCCCGTCGGGTGCTGGTTCGCGAGCAGCCGCGAGCCTGGTCAGCCCTCGACGAGGCCGACGGTCTGGGCGATCTGGAGGCGGATTGGGATCAGATCGGCCGACCGGACGATCCGCGCGTGTGGAGCCTCGTCGAGCGGACCTTCGATACCCGGAGGATTGGCAGCGAACGGCTATGCCGGCTGCAGGAACGGACTCTCGACTTCCTTGCCGGCATCGATCACACCACCGCAAGTTTCGATCTTCTGCTTTGGGTGGCGCGTCTTTACGACATCGCGGCCAGCAATCCGTCCTGCCGTCCACGGGTGGCCCGCGACCGGGATCGCATCGCGCTCCACCGGTTCCGACGTCAGCTCGACACTGTGACGCCCCAAGTGGTGGAGGCATTGGACCGCTGGGACGTGGACGCTGCCGGTGCCGCCCTCGACACGCTCGACCCCGCGCCGGAGGCCTTTGCGCGCGAGGTCGCCGCGCTTCAGGCGCGGATGGCGGAGATCCTGCGCCGCAGCGTTCAGCTGCAGGCTGCGCTGGACAGGGCCGCGTCCGCGACTGTCCGGTCGCCGGGCGACGCCACTCTTCTCGCGGCAACGCTCGATGAACTTGCCGCCCATCGTGCCGACGCGGTCCTGCCCGAACGACTCATCCGGGCCATCGCGGAGGCGGACGCTGCCGCTGCCGCCGCGGTCGCCCGCTGGGGCGCGGATGCGGCACGCGAGGCGCAGGGTCTGGACGGGTTGGTTGTTTTCCAGAGGGAATGGGCCAGGATTCCTCCCCGTTGGCAGGGACGGGAGCAGGCGGATTGGTTCGCTCCTGCATGGGCGGCCATCCTGAAGCAGACCGGGAACACGCTCGCCCGTGCTGCGGACGGGGCGGATGTTGACATCCTGGCGAAACGTTTCCATGACGCCGCACCGCGATTGTCGAGACCTCTCGTGGGTAAGGCGCGGGCTGTCGCGCGAACGATGGCGGATCTCGCTCATGCCTGGCGACAGGCCGCCGCCGGCAAGTTGGCGCCTTTGCCCGATCTGGCCGTCATGGCCGGCTCCGCCACGCTGCCCAAGACCTTCAACGACCTGCGGCGAGCCGCCGAGAGCGCCGACAGCAGTCTTGCCGAAGCCGGGGAGGCCCTTGCCGCAGCGGAGGCCTCGGCCGACATCAATGATGTAAGCCCCATCCAGGAGCGGCTGAACGCGCTGTGTGCCCGTTACCCCGATCTGGAGCGGGCGCAACGCTTACGGGAGCGGGCTGACAGCATTGTGGCGCGCGCCGCCGTCCGACGCGCGCTGGCGGCGTGGCGGGTGGAGGAGGCGGTTGTCAACATGCGGCGGGCCGACCCCTCCATCGATCAGGCAAGCCTTGATGCCCTCCAGCTTGCACTCGGCGACTTCGCAAGGCTCGCCGCCGTTCAGGCCAACGGCGCCATGGCTGCCCAGCTGACCTGGTGGGATGGCTGGCTGATGGCCTTGGGCAAACTTCCGGAGCTAAAACCTTGGCCGCCGGGGCTCGACACCGCATTGCGGACGCTCTACAGGGATCGGTTGAACCGGTTCTCGGCCGCCGTGGACGCCGAACTCGGCGACTCCGCCAAGACGGCCGCCGAATTTCGCGTGCTGACCAAGTTGTTCACTTCGGTTGCCGAGTTTCCGCCGCTGCGGTTCGAGATGGACCGGCTGCATCGCCGTTCGATCGCGCTGGACGTCGAAGCCGCAATCGAGAATGCCGACTGGCCGCGGGCCGGGACTCTGCTGGTGGAGTTGCAAGCCCAAGGAGAGCCGCCGGATCTCTTGGCAATTCTGCACCTTCGGGTGGAGCTCGGCCGTGCCGCGGCGGCGGGGAAACTGGCCGAATGCCTGTTTGAGCGCTGGCATGACGTTCGGACGTTGATCCCCGGCAACGCTCCCGGTCTGGTCCTCGACGCTTTGCGCGGCCGGCGGCTGAACGGGCTGGAGCCGATGGCGCTCGACCGCAATCTGGAAGACTGCGCCACCCATGCCGCGAAATTGACGGCACCGGATTCGCAGATGGGCAAGGAACTGGCCTTCTGGGCGGAGTGGAGCGCACTGGCGCGCGGTTTGTGGAAGACGTCGGCGCCGGCGGAAGATGAGTTGCTGCGCGTCAGCAGATTCTACCGGCTTGTCCCCCCGCAATGGCGCCAGCTGCTCGTGGCTGACGTGCACCGGTTGATCTCCATGTGGAAGGACCGCGGAGATGCCGTCACGCTGGCATGGGCCTCGCGGCTGTTCGCCACGCTGAGCGACGTGCGGATTGGTCCGGACCCGCTGCATGGACTGCTCCGGAAAGCGGACGAGACCGCGAAGCGGGTCGTGGACGATCTGATCGGCCAAGCGCTGCTGTCAGCGGACATCCTGAAGAAGTCACGGCAACTCCTTCGCGGCGAGTTTGACCGCTGGATGGCGTTGCTGCGGTTGCTCGACGCTGCGGGCGACGGGGGGCATCGCTCGATCCCGGACGCTTTGGCCGCAGCCGTCGAACTCGTCGAGACGCTGGCGACCCTGTTCGACGAGATGGGGCATGTGGAAGCCGCCGATTTTCGCGACGAAGGGCTGGGCACACGCATCGAGCATGTCCGGGCCAGGATGATCGCGGTTTCAGAGACCGCCAACCTGCCTGGCCTTGGTACGGTCGCCGACTCTCTGGACCGCGTCGAACAGGCTTGCCGGGTGCGCCACGTTTGGCAGGAGTTCTATAGTCTGTGCGCCCTGGTCGGCCGGGACCAAGCCCCCCTGGACGGTACCAACAACCGGATCAGGCAGTTGGTCAGGGAGATCGCGCACATTCTTCGCGAGAGCGGTGTCGAAGACCGGCCGGGTGGCGTCTCCCTGTTGCGCGATGTGACGCAGTGTCTTGTCAGTGCCAATCCGGCCCGGTCGGTTCCCAGCGGGACGATGGCGGCAAGCGACCTCCTCGACTTCGCAGACCAGCTCTGCGGGGAGGAGGAAAAAGCCCGCACCACCCTGATCCTCATCGAACAGCGCCTGCCACGCGGCACGCTCGGCAACCCCGACGACCAGCGTTATGACCTGTTCTTCCAGTCGCTGCCCCACTACCCGCCGGCCGGGAGCATTGCGCGGCAACTCTACCGCGCCTTGATGCGCCGCGATCCGATGCCCGGCATTGTCCGGCAGGCGCCGCACCGCCTGCCGAAGTGGCTGTTGACCCTATGAGGGACTGAACCGGTCCGGCTTTCCGGGAGGCCGCGCTGCGCTTGGCGTCGATGTGGCCCGCCAGGGCGATGTGGCGCACAGCGCTTTCACCCGCGGATTGCGCCCCTTCATCGACGGACTGCAGTGGCCGGTGCCGGGACGTTCGGCGAAGGCGAAGCGCAAGGCGGCGCTCGCCACCGTGTCGGACGAAATCCTGGCGGCGGCCCGCGCCAGCCGTGGAGAACCCTAGGCCCGCGGGGTTCATTCTTGAGAGGCGCCGGGTTTCAATGGCCTGGAACGACCCCATGTCTACGGCTCCCGGCCAGGGCTCCCGGCCTCGGCGGGGTTTGGTCTTTCCCAAGTCAGCCCTTGAACCCCAAAGAGGAAGGGAACGATGAGCAACCTGAGCAAAGTCCTCGGCGTCATCCTGGCCAATGGCCTTGCCGGCCGCACGGGCCGGGGTCCGGCCTTTGCCGCTGCGATGCCTCTGCTCCTCGGCAAGAAGGGCAAGAAGAAAAAGAAGCACGTCTACGGCCACGGTTATGGCAGTCCGCATGGAATCCCCCATGCTCCGGCCGCCGGGTTGGGCGGACTGGCGGGTGGACATGGTTCGGGGCTGCTTCAGAAGGCGGGGCTCGCCTCGCTGGCTTATCTCGCCTACCGCGCTTATCAGGACAGCCAGAGGCCGGCTCCGGCCGGATCGCGGCCTCCTCCCGCGGCCGGCGGTCCGCTGGGCGGCATCCTTGACCGGTTGGGGTTGGGGGGCGTGTTTGGCGGCGCCTCGGGAGGTTCCATGGGCGGCAGCGTCCTTGGAGGCGGCGTGATGGGCGGCGGTGCAACCGGCGGCCTGGGCGATCGCTTGGCCGGGGTGCTGCGTGGCGGCACGCCGGAACCCGATCTGGGCGATGCGAAGGCGCTTCTGCTGATCCGCGCCATGATCGCCGCTGCGAATGCGGATGGTCGGATATCGCCCGACGAGCAGCGCCGCATCCTCGACAGCCTGGACGCCGCCCAGGCCGATCTGGAAGACCGGCGGATCGTCGAGGCGGAGTTGCGGTCCCCGCGTCCGATGGACGACATCGTCCGTGAGGTGCGCGACGCGGATACGGCGGAGCAGGTCTATCTTGCCTCCGAGTTGGCGGTGCGCGGCGGCAGCGAGGTCGACCGCCAGTATCTGGCCTACCTCGCCGCCCGCCTCGGTTTGTCCGAATCGCGGCGCCGGGAACTGGACTCGATGGTGTGACGGGCGCGCGGCCGGTCAAAGGGGGCCGTCAGGGGCGTGCCGGCGGATCGGTGACGATGCGCACCGGAACGCCCTTGGCGGCGGGGGGCTCCGACGCCTCGTCATGGTACCAGAGCGGGATCAGCGGGTTCATCTCCGGATAATAGGCGCCGAGGCAACCGCGCGGCAGCCGGAAGGGCGTGACCGTCAACCCGTACACCCGCCGGTCGACGCCGTCGCCGGCATCGCCGGCAAGCCCGACCACCTGCCCCTCACGCAATCCGGCGGCGGCGATGTCGGCCGGGTTCATCAGCACCACGTCGCGGGTGCCCTCGATCCCGCGGAGCCGGTCGGAACAGCCGTAGATCGTGGTGTTGAACTGGTCGTTGGATCGCATCGTGATCAGTCTGAAGCGGCCCGACGCATCTTCGAACCCGATGGCGCGCAGATGCCCCGGCGGCGTGAAATGGGCCTTGCCCGACGGGGTCTTCCAGATCCGTTCGCGTGCGGGATTGCCGCGGTAGAAGCCGCCCGGCGTGAAGACCCGTTCGTTGAAGCGGTGGAACTCGGCGGGATAGGTCTCTGCGATCAGCGCGCGGATGCGGCGATAGTCGGCCACCCATTCGTCCCAGCGGACCTTCGGGTTGGGCGGCAGGGTCGCCTTGGCCATGCCGGCGACGATGGCGACCTCCGATCTAAGATCGGGGCTGGCCGGCATGTTGTCGCCGAGCGAGCCGTGGATGCAGCTCAGGCTGTCCTCCATCGTCACCGCCTGGGCCCCGCCTTTCTGCAAATCCTTTTCGGATCGTCCGAGGCAGGGCAGCAGGAAGGCCACCTCACCATTGATCAGGTGGCTGCGGTTCAGCTTGGTGGCGATCTGGACCGTCGGACGCATGCGGGGCCAGGCCGCCTCCATCCTGTCGCGCTCCGGGATGGCGCGGACGAAGTTGCCGCCCAGCCCGATGAAGGCCTTCACCTCGCCCGCCAGGATCTTCTTGCAGGCCTTGACGGTGTTTAGCCCTTCCTTGCGCGGCGGTTCAAAGCCGAACTGTCCGGCCAGCCGGTCGAGCGGCACCAGCTCCGGCTTTTCGGAGATGCCGACGGTGCGCTGTCCCTGGACGTTCGAATGGCCGCGGACCGGCGAGATGCCGGTTCCGTCGCGCCCGATGTTGCCCTTCAGCAACCATAGATTCACCAGCGCGGCGAGCGTTTCCGACCCGCGCACATGCTGGGTCAGGCCCATGCCGTACATGGCGATGGAGCGGTCGGCCTCGATGTAGATGTCGGCGGCCTGCTTGAGGTCATCCCTGGTCAGGCCGGATTCCCGTTCGATCTCGTCCCAGCCGACGGCCTCCACCCGCGCCTTCATCCCGTCGAAGCCGACGGTGTGTTCGGCGAAGAAGTCCGGCGTGCAGCGCCGGCTGGTCAATTCCCAGATCGTCGCCTTGGCGCCGTTTTCGCAGAACCCGAAGCTGTGCGGCTATGCCGGTTTGCCCCAGGCGCAGGACACGCACATGAAGCCACCCGGCTTGTTCTGCCGGCGCAGCGTGTCGAGCACGGCCGGTGTCGGCCGTTCTTCCCCCATGATCCGTGCCATCGAGCCGACCGAACCCCAGCCGCCGGCGGGATTGTCATAATGCGGGGTGTTCTCGTCGTCGGACAATCCGTCGATGCTCATGGCGCGGGTCTTTCGGAGATTGCACGTAAGGTCAGTCCGCTCATGGTCTTTTTTGGGGGGGGCGCCGCCCATCCCCGTTAAGGTCCAACCGGCCGGAAGGCGACAGGCTCCCCGGTGCCGCCCGGCGGTGCGAGCGTCCGTACCCCCCGGAAGGGCTGGCTGCCGCAAAGGCATACCCCCTCCGTTCAGCGGGGCCGGGCGCAATGGAGCCGGCCCGGTCCTGTTGGCAAGGGAGAGTGGCTCCCGCAATCGGTGCGGTGCCCCCCGGCGATGAGCGACCGGGACTGACTCATCAGCTCAGCGGAGAACCATCCATGCCCAAGGCCAAAGACAACCTGATCGCGTGGCTGCGCGATGCCCACGCCATGGAAAGCCAGGCGGTCGAGATGCTTGAGCGTCAGGTCGACCGTATCAGGAACTATCCGGAAATGCTGGAGAAGGCCCAGGAACACATCGACGTTTCCAACCGGCAGGCCGACCGGTTGAGCCAGTGCCTTCAGTCGCTCGGCAGCAGCACCTCTTCGATCAAGACCGGCGTCGGCATGCTGATCGGCAACGCGCAATCGCTGTCGGGCATGTTCGCCGACGACGAGATCGTGAAAGCCGGCATCTTCAACTATGCCTTCGAGCATTTCGAGATCGCCAACTACCGCGCCCTGATCGCCGCCGCCATCCGGGCCGGCGAGACCGAGATCGCCCGCACGCTTCAGCAGAGCCTGGACGAGGAAATCGAAATGGCCTCCTGGCTGGAGCAGCGGCTGCCGCA
Source organism: Azospirillum humicireducens (assembly GCF_001639105.2). Lineage (NCBI taxonomy): Bacteria > Pseudomonadati > Pseudomonadota > Alphaproteobacteria > Rhodospirillales > Azospirillaceae > Azospirillum > Azospirillum humicireducens. Next base: position 542,090 of record NZ_CP028907.1, on the reverse strand, counting down.
GGTCACCGAAACCTTTCTGACCCGCCAGGAAGCCGGTACGGTCGCCGAAGCCAAGCGCTGATCGGCATGATGCCGGGGGCTGGACCATGCGGCCCGGCTTCCGGCATTTCCGTTTTCAGGTCAGGGCTTCTTCTGCTCGCTGGTCCGTCTGACATCCGGCTTGTACAGCACGCTCCGCAACAGTTCGGCGTTCTCGCGTGCGTCCCGATTCTGCCGGTCCCAGTTGGCGGCGAGGTGGGGCTGGCCGCGTTCCCTGGCGTGGGCGGCAAGGCGTTGGAACAGTTCGATGCGATCCTCATGGGTGCGCAAGGCGACCCACAGGGCCTTTTCCATCGCCTCCGCCTGCGCCTCCTCCATGCTGTCGGGGCTGAAGGCGTGTCCGACCCTGCAGCGGAAGCGCAGAACGGAGCCGTCACGGATCTCCGACAGCCCGCCGCCGCATTCGGGGCAGGAGAGGGTCGTGGCTTTGGCGACTGCCTGGGTATCGTCGGACACGGTCGAGAACTCCAGCTCGGCGATCCGCGCTTCCGTTGCGATATCGGGCGGGATGGGTGGGCTTGGCGGTGCCGGTTCGGCGGCAAGCCGGACGAGCAGCTCCGGCATCGCATCCAGCGCCACGACATGGTCGGGCTCCCCGCGTTCGATGGCGCTCCGGGGCATGCCGGGCCATTCGGCCTCGGATGGATCCTGGACGATGCCGATTCCACCGCAGCGGTGGATCGCCCGCAGCCCGGATGCGCCATCGTCCAACGTGCCCGACAGCACGATGCCGATCACACGGCTGCCGAACGCCACGCCGGCGGAGCGGAACAGCGGATCCGCTGCCGGCCGGGTGCGGTTTTCCCGCGGGCCGCGGCGGATCAGCACATGGTCGCGGTGGACCAGCAGATGGCGATCGGGCGGAGCCACATGGATGTGGCCAGGGCGGATCGGCTCTCCATCGCTGGGATGGAAGGCAGGCAGCCAGCCGATCCGGTCGAGCAGGAGCGGCAACACGCTGGGCGCGGTCGGCGACGTATGGATGACGACGAACACCGTCGGCGCATACCCCTTCGGCATGCCGCCAAACAGCCGCGTGACGGCGGCCAACCCACCGGCCGATGCGCCGATGGCGATGATGTCGCGTTTTTCCATAGGACCAGAACAGCGCATGGATTGCAGCGTTTCATCCGCCAAGCAGTATTTTCCGGCTCCCTCCGATGATTCACGAAAGGGGGCTAGACCCTCACATCGCTTGAGCGAGGTATGTACTGGCGATTATGCTCTGCCTGACACAGTGGCAATGCAAGACAATGACAAAAAATACGGACCATTCCGACAGCGATTTCAGCAACCTGATTCGCCACATTCAGGAAAGCCGGGGAATCGACTTCCGCGGCTACAAGCGTACAAGCCTGGAACGGCGCATCCGCCGGCGGATGGAGGAGGTCGGTTGCGACAGTTTCGCGTCTTACCATTCGTTCCTTGAGGCTCATCCGCAGGAATTCGTCGATCTTCTGAACACGGTGTTGATCAACGTCACGTCCTTCTTCCGCGACACCGATGCCTGGGATGTGCTGCGGCGCGATGTGGTTCCGCGTATCCTGGAACGGAAGGGCGACAATGGATCGATCCGCATATGGAGCATCGGCTGCGCATCGGGGGAGGAGCCCTATTCCCTGGCGATCCTCTTCGCCGAGGTGCTGGGAACGGTCGATTTCTGCCGGCGGGTGAAGATCTACGCCACCGATCTGGACGATGCGGCCCTGAACACCGCGCGCCATGCGACCTATGCGATGCGCGAGGTGGAATCCGTTCCGGAGCCGCTCCTGGAGCGTTATTTCGAGCGCACAAACAATCATTACGTCTTTCAGCGCGAGCTGCGCAAATGTGTCATCTTCGGACGCCACAACGTGGTCAGCGATGCGCCGATCTCCCGAATCGACCTGCTGATCTGCCGGAACCTGCTGATCTACCTGGAAGCCGACACCCAGGCCGTCGTCCTGCCGCGGCTGCATTATGCCCTGGTCAATGACGGGTTCCTGTTCCTCGGCAAGGCCGAGACGCAGCTGGCGCGGTCGCGCATGTTCGAGCCGGTGGACTTGAAAAGCCGCATCTTCGCCAAGGTGCCGCAGGAGTGGCGCCGCACCGCCGGCGGCAGCCTGTCGCTGGCCAGCGATGCCGGCAACGCCCGTACCAACCAGCAGGCCAGGTTGATGGAAAGCATCGTCGACGGCAGTTCCACCGGCTATCTGGCGGTCAATGCCGAAGGATTGCTGGTGTTCGCCAACGTCCATGCCCGGCGCCTGTTCGACGTCCAGGAAACCGATATCGGCCGCCCGTTCCAAGACCTGACCATTTCCTACCGGCCGACGGAATTGCGGAGCCGGATCGAGGAGGTGCGCAATTCCGGGCGGATGGTGCGCATCGAACATCAGCCCTTCACGCGTCCGGGAGCCGAACCGACGCGGTTGACCATCGAAGTGGCGCCGCTCGTCAGCCGGGACGGCAAGGCCTTCGCTACGCTGATCAGCTTCTTCGACACCAGCCGCGTCTATCTGCTTCAGCAGGAGATCGAGGCGGCACAGGAAAGTCTCGAGACGACCATTGAGGAGCTTCAGTCCTCCAACGAGGAGCTGGAGACGACGAACGAGGAGCTCCAGTCCACCAATGAGGAGCTTGAGACGACGAACGAGGAACTCCAGTCCACCAACGAGGAACTGGAGACGATGAACGAGGAACTGCGCTCCACCAACGAAGAGCTGGAGGTCGCCAACGAAGAGATGCGGCGCCAGAGCGAGGAGGCCGGGGAGTATCGCCGCTATTCGGAATCGATTCTCCGCAGCATCGATGTCGGCATCATCGTGCTGGACGATAACCTGACCGTCCAGTCCTGGAACCGCTGGAGCGAGAACATCTGGGGACTGCGGAGCGAGGAGGTGACGGGCGAGCCCTTCCTGGATCTCGACATCGGCCTGCCGGTGCAGCGGCTGCGCAGGCCGCTCCAGGATATCCTGATAACCGAAGCGCCTGTCGACCCGCTGGAGATGGAGGCGATGGACCGCCGCGGCAGGCGCATCACCTGCCGCATTCGTTTGTCCCCCTTGCTCTTCGACAACTGGCTGGCGCGTGGCGCCGTTCTGATCATCGAGGACGTGACTGAGCGCGCAAGATCCGATGCTTTCACCAGTTACCTCGGCCGTATCGTCGGAGAGTCGCTGAACGAGGTCTATTTCCTCGACTCATCCACCTTCACCTTCCATCTGGTCAACAAGGGCGCGGAGGAGAAACTGGGCTACCCGCTGGACGCCTTGCGCCAGATCGCCTTGCATGACCTGATGCCCGACATCGATGCCATCGCCTTCGGCAGGCTGGTGGAGCCGCTCCTGTCCGGCGAGAAGGCGGAAATCGTCTTCGAGACGACCATCGAACGCAGCGACCGGTCGGTGCGCCAGGTTGAGCTCTGCATGCAGTATTTCCCCCGCGAACAGCCGCCGATCCTGGTTGCACTTGCCCATGACGTGACGGAGCGTCAGCGCATCGGGATGGAGGACAGCAGGGCGGAGACGACCTCTGGATGAGGGGAAAATGGAGTGACTGACCGGGCCGTATGGTTCGGGCGGCTCCGCAAGGGTCGACAGCCTCTTGCCAATGGGATCCTGGTGGGGACTTTCTCTGATGAAAATCGTTCATAGTCTGAATTGCAATCTTGCTTGAACGGACGGCTTGGTACACCGTCGATCAACAGCAGGTCGGAAGGACCATGGCCCCATGTCGGACGCGCATGGATTGGGAGTCGGTCGTAGTCTGAAAGCGAAGCCGTTGATCGTTCAGCCGATTTGGGATCGGTTGAACCATGCGGTTATCGTGACCGACTGCAATCTGACGGCGCCGGGACCGACCATACGCTACGTGAATCCGGCATTCACCCGACTGACCGGCTACCGGGCCGACGAGGTGATCGGGCGGTCGCCCCGCCTCCTGCAATGCCCCCGCACCGACAAGGCGGTGATGTCGGCCATCAAGCGCGACCTGCTGGAAAGCGACTTCGCCCGCGCCACTCTGGTCAACCGCCGCAAGGATGGCAGAGACTATCTGTGTTCCCTGGTCATCACTCCCCTGATCGGACCGAGTGGGGAAACCGAACATTTCATCTGCGTAGCGGAAGACTTGATGGAGGACCGTTCCCAATCGGCCAGGCAGGATGTTACAGCCGAACTCGAGCAGGCGTTGACGCTCGTCGAGGATCTGGAAAGGCGGCAGATCGAAGCGGATGACCTGATCGCCCGGCAGCAAGGCGAACTGGCGAGATTGGCCGACCGCTACCGGGAGGCCTGCGCCCAACTGGAGGCGGTGCAGGAACGTTTGGCTTTGCGCGAGAGTGCGCTTGAGCGTTCGGGTCTGGAGTTCATCCGCTCCGACAGCGAGTTGAACGCCTCCATGGAGGAACTCCGCGCGATGGACGAGGAGCTTCGCGTCGCGCTGGAACAGATGGAGGAGGCCAACGCGCATCTCGCCCGGTCGAACGAGGAGTTGCGCCGTCTCCAGACCGCCGACGCGGACAAGCTCCAACTCCTTGCCTCCGCCAGCCACGATCTGCGCCAGCCGGTCATGTCGATGGGGTTGTTCCTGGATGTGCTGCGCAGCCGCATGGGCGATGCCGAGCGGCCGATCCTCGGGGGGCTTCTGGCGGCGCATGTCTCGATCCGCACCCTGCTTGACGGTATGCTCGATACCGCGCGTCTCGACGCCGGCGCGCTCGATCCGACCATCGAGCCGGTGCCGATGTCGGTCATGCTGGACGTCATCCATTGCGAGTTTATTCCGCAGGCGGAAATGCGCGGGCTCCGCTTCCGCGTGCTGCCCTGCGCCGAGACGGTTTCGAGCGATGCCCAGCTTCTGGAGCGCATCCTGCGGAACCTTGTCGCCAACGCGTTGAAGTACACCACGACCGGCGGAATTCTGCTGGGTTGCCGCCAATGCCACGATGCCGGGCGCGGCAGGCAACTGCGCATCGAGGTGTGGGACACCGGCCCCGGCATCGCCGAACAGAACCGGACGCTGATCTTCGAGGAGTTCCGGCAGCTCGACAACCGCGAGCGGGACCAGAGGCGCGGCGTCGGGCTTGGGCTGGCAATCGTTTCGCGGCTGGCCCGCCAACTGAACCACGAGGTCGGTGTCCGCTCCTGGCCGGGGCGCGGCTCCGTCTTCTCGGTAACCGTTCCGCTTGTTTCCAACGAGACTGCCGGCATGGGGAACTCGCACCTCCGCTTCGCCGGTTGAGGGCGCAGCGTGCGGAGCCATCTCTGTCACCTTCGGTTTGCGTAGTGCCTATCCCCATGCATCTTTAGCGTCACGGAAAGGATGGTTCATCCTGTCCCCCCGTCGGCACTGAGGTTGCTATGCCGCTCCGTGATCCAATGGCTACCGGCACTTTGGATGAATGAAAGGGAACAAACGTGGATCATCTTGCGCAGCATGTCCATGGCTCCGTGGAACTGGAACCGATGTCCGCCAGGCGGGTCCCGACCGTCGATCCCTTCAAATTCCTGATCGTCGACGACCATGCCCTCGTCAGGTACGGATTGGCGCTGGCGCTGAGGCATCGCTATGACGGCGCGGTGATCTTGGAGGCGGGATCGCTGGCCGAGGCGATGCGCAAGGCCAGGGCCGAAAGCAACATCACAGCCATTCTCTACGACCTGCAGATGGGCGACAGCGACGAGCATTGCGGTTTGGCCGACATGCTGGAGGCGGCGGGCGACGTGCCGCTGATCGTCGTATCCGGTGCGACGGACGGCACTGTCATCGCCTCCTGCATCCGCGCCGGTGCCCGCGGTTTCGTCCACAAGGGCTGTGAATGGGTGGTTCTGGATCAGGCGCTCCCCATCGTCTTGGAAGGCGGGCTCTTCGCCCCGGCGCCGCCGGCTGCGCGCGACGGCCGGCCGGTGCGCATCGCCATCGCGGATTCCGCGCCGACGAAGCCTGAAAGCGACGCCGTCAACGCCCTGACCGACCGCCAGCGCGAAGTGCTGCGGCTGCTGCTGGAAGGCCAATCGAACAAGGAGATCGCGCGCGCCCTGGGCGTGCTGGAAGGCACGATTAAGGTGCATCTGCGGACGGTGATGCAGCGGCTGGGCGTCCGCAACCGCACCCAGCTGGCGCTTGCCACCATGCGGGCGGGGATCCGGCTCCAGTCCTGATCTGCATCGCCCCTGACGGCCTTCGCCCTGTGTGCCGCCTTATGCCGCAGCCGGGCCGATCCCGCGCTGCTGGGCGGCGTCCAGCAGGCTGATCAGTTCGCCCGACACCCACCAGCGGCATTTCCGCCGCTCCTCCGTCGCGACGGTGACCACGCGCTCGATCAGCCGGCTTTCCCCGGTGTCGAGTTCACGCCCGTCACGCAGAGCCCGTTCGACGATGGACAGGAGGGTCTTGTCGATGGCGGTGACCTCGATCGGATAGCCGGTCTCCTCCGCCAGTTCGCACAGCTCGGCCATGGCCGACAGTGCGTCGTCACGCCCATAGCTGCCGATCTGCCGGAAAAGACCCGCCAGATGGTCGCCGATGGCGGTCAGCCAAGGGTTGGTGGAGGCGGCGATGCCACGGCGGCGCAGCCGGTGATTGAAGCCGTTGATGAATCGCACCGGTTCGATCAGCGGCCGGGCCGATGAACTGGCATTCAGGGTCAGCAGGCGATGGCTCAGCACCGGCACCACCTCTCCCTCCACCAGACCGGTGACGCGGCCGACGGCGGAGGACACCGCGGCCCAGTTCCTGCCGCCGCGCTCCACCCCGAACCCCTGAAGCGCGTCGTACCAGCGGAAGGCGCGCTCCTGCAGGCGGTCCACCGTTTCGCCCGCGGTCAGCTGCGGCGGGGCGGGGCGCCCGAGATGGAGATCCTCCAGCTTCTGGCGCAGGCACTGCCAGGCGAACTGGACATGGCCCACCGCCCCCTCCACCAGGGGGGAGTTCGGGAACAGGCCGTAGAGCGCCAGTGCCTGATCGGCATCGCGCGATCCATTCACCAGCGACAGGGCGTAGAACAGGGCGCTGTCCGGCGTTCCGGCACGCTGCGCTATCTCCGATACCGCGTGAAGGATGCCGATGGTGTCGCGTGGGCGCACCGTGCCGCGCCATTGCGGGGCGTGCTCCAACATCGCGTCCAGCAGGGCAAGGTCGCCCATCGACAGTGGCGCCACGCTGGTCAGGCCGCGCTTGCGGAGCAGGGTGATCCGCTCGGCATTGGCGGTCGCCAGCAGCGTGCCGGCTCCGCCGCGCTGGCGCAGCACCGCGAGCGAGCGGACGCGAAGCTCCTCCGCCCACCCCCCCGCCGCGGGGGAGGCGAGGACGGCATCGAGCGGATGTTCGCTGGCCCGCGCGGCGATGTCGGTCTGCACCTGACCGGCCAGTTCGCGCATGTGCGGCAGCAGGGCGAACCACCAGGCGCTGGCATCGACCACATGCATGCAGCCGGGCGGCCGTGTTTCCGCCAGCATCAGCGCATCGGTGCGCAGCATCACCGGGTCGAACCAGCCGGTCCAGATGCGGCGGGCATGTTCGGTGCGCGGGCCGTTCAGCATGGCGACGATCAGGCGGCCGATCTCGACCGTCATCTGGTCGTCTTCAAGATGGCCGGCCTGCACCAGTTCGAACAGCTTGGACTTCTGCGCGCGGTCGAGCGGCGCCAGGATCGCCTTGACCTTGTCGAGGCTGACGGCCGCAGGATCGGGTTGGACAGCGTGAAGCTCGACGGTCTGAAGGGAGGCGCTGCGGTTTGGGCGGCCAGCCATGGTGTTCACGGGCGCTGCTGAATCGGTATAATTTTAGGTACAAGCAGTGATTATTGCTACTGATATGTCGTGACATATTCTGTCAAGCTGTGTCAGGAGCGTGCCACGCCGGGCGCCCCGTGGCCGCTGGGCCGCTGCAGGGCACATTGAAACGAATTGCATCAAATGCTGACTAAATTTATTTCATTTAAGAGCCAAATCGTTCCTTCCCGTCAGGTGTTTGTGAGCCCATTATCCAGACAGGCAACGCGTCCAGCATGAAGGCGGCCCCATGGTCCCGCAGCAAATCGCCAACACCACCCTCAGGTTGCTTCCCGTCATGAGCCACGCCGATCCCAGCAAGGCCCAACCGGGCATCGAGGACGTTGCCGCCCGTCTGCTCGGCGCCGGTCTGTCGGATGCGGAGCGCGCCGAGACTTGCGAGGCGACGCTGAAACAGCTGATGGGATACCTGATCGAGCGTGAAGGCTGGGTTGCGGATGAGTTCGCCGCCCTCGCCCGTTCGTTGGGCGCCTACTGACCCTCGACCGGCCGCCGACCGCAAGACGGCCCTTTGGCCAGTTGCACGCCCCCTTCGTTGCGGGCAAGGCGCCCACGCGGGCGCAAGCCGGTGAGCGCAAGACGGTGTCCACCGCGGCATCATCGCATGGTTCGCCGAATGCGGGGCAGAGGCCGTGATCCTCGGTTTCACGGAGATCATGCTGCTGGTTCGTCCGGAGGACAGGCCGGTGCCGCTCCACGACACCACGGCCACCCATACCAAGGCTTGCGGTGGAGCCGGCGCTTTCCAACCGGTAACGCCAAGCCTCCACCGCCATGCCGGATCGTTCCTCGCCCGGACCGTTATTCCTTGGCCGCGCCCACGCCTGCCAGGTCGGGGGGGATGCCCAGGACTTCCGCGGCCATTCTGGCGACGTTGCCGTTGACGGGGGGCGGGGCGATGTTGACGCCCTCCTTCAGGGCGGCGGTGACCGTCTCGAGCACCTTGATGCGGGCGTACCATTTGGAGTTCGCCTCCACCGCATGCCAGGGCGCGTGGGAGGTGGAGGTGCGGTCGAACATTGCCTCTGCCGCCTTGACGTAGTCGTCCCATTTGGCGCGGTTGCGCAGATCCTCCTCCGTCAGCTTCCAGCGCTTGTAGGGATTCTTCATCCGCTCGCGGAAGCGCTCCAGCTGTTCTTCCGGGGTGATGTGCAGGAACAGCTTGACGATGCGCACGCCGTCGTCGGTCAGCAGACGTTCGAACTCGTTGATCTCGTCATAGGCGCGCTTCCACTGGTCCTTGGTGGCGAAATTCTCGACCCGCTCGACCAGGACGCGGCCGTACCAGGAACGGTCGAAGATGGCGAAGGTGCCGGCGCCCGGCAGCTTGGTCCAGAAGCGATACAGGTAATGCTTGCCCTGCTCCTCCTCAGTGGGGGAGGAGATCGGCCAGACATGGAAGCCGCGGGGGTCGAGCGGTTCGGTCATGCGACGAATTGCCCCGCCCTTGCCGGCGGCATCCCAGCCTTCGAACACCACGATCGCCCGGCGTTTCTCGTGCCAGTAGGTCTGCTGGATATGCAGCAGTTCCTTCTGCAGCTTGCCGAGTCGGCGGTCGTACTCCTCGGCGCTGTCGTACTGCGCCTTGTTCTGGTCCAGTTTACCGAGGCGGATCTTCGCGACCTTGCCGGGCTTTTCGGCCATGCTGGGCATCCTGTTCTAGGTTCGGTTGGTGTGTCGCCGGCGGCGGGCGGAACCTTCACCGCCCCGCCGGGTTGACCGGCGGGGGCATGTGCCGGCCGTGGCGCCGGTTCGGGAGCCTCCGCTCTGGAGAGGAGCGCAACCCGTACGGTTGATCCCACAACGGGACCGGCGGGCTGTCAACGGAGAAGCAGGGCCAAGGAAGGGGGTTCCATGAGCATCGTCGGACCGCGCATCTACAACCTGTTTCCGACCCTGGCGGGCCCGGTCCGCGATTGGGCCGGGCACCTGCCGCGGATCCAGGGGATGGGATTCGACTGGATCTTCCTGAACCCGATCCATCAGCCGGGATTCTCCGGCAGCCTCTATGCGGTGAAGGATCCGTATCGGCTGCATGATGCCCTGCGTGGCGGTTCGCAGGAAAGCGACGACGAGTTGCTGCGCCGCTTCACGGCGGAGGCCGGGGCGCATGGCCAGTCGGTGATGATGGATTTCGTCATCAACCACACCTCCCGCGATGCGCTGCTGGTCGACCGGCATCCCGACTGGTACAAGCGCGGCCCCGATGGTGACCTGCACCGTCCGGGCGCCGTCGATCCCAACGACACCACCCATGTCACGGTGTGGGGCGACCTCGCTTCGCTGGATTATGATCGGGCGGAGTCTCGCGCCGGGCTGATCGGCTACTGGTCCGACTATCTGCGCCACTATATCGGGCTGGGCGTGAAGGGCTTCCGCTGCGATGCCGCCTATCAGGTTCCGGCGGAGGTTTGGAAGAGCCTGATCGACGCCGCCCATGCCGTGAATCCGGAGGTGAAGTTCTTCGCCGAGACGCTGGGCTGCACGGTGGAGCAGGTGCGCGAGCTGTGCGGCGCCGGCTTCGACTTCCTGTTCAACAGTGCCAAATGGTGGGACTTCAAGGCCGACTGGCTGCTGGAGCAGTATGAGGAGTTCCGCTGGATCGCCCCGTCCATCGCCTTCCCGGAAAGCCACGATACCGACCGCCTTGCGGCGGAGGTCGGCAGCCAGGACGCTGCCCGGCTCGCCGCTCAGATGAAGATGCATTACCTGTTCGCCGCCAGCTTCTCCACCGGCGTGATGATGCCGGTCGGCTACGAGTATGGTTTCACCCGCAAGCTGGACGTCGTGCGCACCGGCCCTGCCGACTGGGAGCAGCCCAAGCTCGACCTGACCGGCTTCATCGGCGCCGTCAACGCCATGAAGGCGGCCACCCCGGCCCTGAACGTCGAGGGGCCGCAGCGCCGCGTGACCTCGCCTCACAGCCCGGTGCTGGGGCTGATCCGGCAGGTGGACGGCGCCGCCCTCGACCAGCCCGACGGCTGCGCCATCCTGGTGCTGAACCCGGACGAGAACCGGCCGCACATGCTGGACGCCGGTCCGATCCTGGCCGCCACCGGCGGCACCTTTGAAGCGTTCGTGGACGTGACGCCGGAGGCGGAGCCGCTGCCGATGGAGCCGGGCGCGCCGATGATGCTGCGCCCGATGGAACTGCGCGTCTTCAGCGCCCGTGCCGCCCGCAGCCACCCGGTCGAACTCCACGACGTGGAGGAGCGGGAGTGGATGGACTCCATCGCCGCCGGCCGCATGACCATCGAGAACGTCTATCCGGAACTCGACGGTGGCCGCTTCGCCATCAAGCGTGCGGTCGGCGACGCGATGGAGGTGTGGGCCGACATTTATACCGACGGCACCTTCGTGCTGGCTGCCTCTGTCATGTACAAGGCGGACGGCGACGAGGCGTGGAGCGAGACCCCGATGCGCCTGCACGAGAACGACCGCTGGGTCGGCCGCGTGCCGCTCACCCGCAACGCCCGCTACACCTACAGCATCGAGGCGTGGCGCGACGTCTGGGAAAGCTGGCGCGCCGACTTCAAGAAGAAGGTCGATGCCGGCATGGTCGTCGACCTGGAACTGGTGGAAGGGCGCCGCTTCGTCGAGCAGGCGCTCGACCTGAACCATGGTGACGGCCGCGCCGCGCTGGAGGCGGTGATCGAGCGGATGCAGTCGCTGGCCGGCCGCGAGGCCATCGATTACGCCCTGTCGGACGAGCCGCGCCGCGTCATGGCGCTCTATGGCGAGCGACAGTACAAGTCGCGCTATGTGCGCGAGCTGGAGGTGTATGTCGACCGCACCGCCGGCGCCTGTTCGGCATGGTTCGAGATCTTTCCGCGCTCCGCCTCGCCCGACCCGTCGCGGCCGGGAACCTTCGACGACGTGGTGAATTTGCTGCCCATGGTGCGCGACATGGGCTTCGACGTGCTGTACTTCCCGCCGATCCACCCCATCGGCCGCGCCTTCCGCAAGGGCAGGAACAACACGCTGAACCCCGGCCCGGACGATCCCGGCGTGCCCTATGCCATCGGCGCGGAGGAGGGCGGGCACGACGCCATCGATCCGATGATCGGCGATTTCGACGGCTTCCGCCGACTGGTGCGCGAGGCCAGGCGCCACGGCATTGAGATCGCGCTGGATTTCGCCGTCCAGTGTTCTCCTGACCATCCCTGGGTCAAGGAGCATCCGCACTGGTTCTACTGGCGGCCCGACGGCACCATCCGCTACGCCGAGAATCCGCCGAAGAAGTACCAGGACATCGTCAATGTCAGCTTCTACCGCCAGTCCTATCCGGACCTGTGGTACGCGCTGCGCGACGTGGTGCTGATGTGGTGCAGGGAGGGTGTGCGCATCTTCCGCGTCGACAACCCGCACACCAAGCCCTTCCCCTTCTGGGAATGGATGATCCGCGAGGTGCAGGACCGCTATCCCGACGCCCTGTTCCTGGCCGAGGCCTTCACCCGGCCGAAGCTGATGAAGCGGCTGGCCAAGGTCGGTTTCACCCAGTCCTACAGCTATTTCACCTGGCGCAACACCAAGCAGGAGCTGACCGAATACCTGACTGAGCTGACGCAGGGTGAATCGAAGGAGTACATGCGTCCCAACTTCTTCGCCAACACCCCCGACATCCTGCCGAAGATCCTGACCCAGGGCGGCCGGCCGGCCCACATGATGCGGGCGGTTCTGGCGGCGACGCTGGCCGGTGTCTACGGCCTGTACGGCCCCTACCTGCTGTGCGAGGCGGAAGCCTATCCCGGCAAGGAGGAATACAACCATTCTGAGAAGTACGAGGTCCGGCACTGGGACTGGAACCAGCCCGGCAACATCCGCGACTACGTCACCGCCATCAACCGCATCCGTCGCGAGAACCCGGCGCTGCAGCAGTTCACCAACCTGCGCTTCTACAACGCCTTCGACGACAACATCCTGCTCTACGGCAAGATGACGGCGGCCAAGGACAATGTGATTCTGATCGCGGTGAATCTCGACCCCCGCAACGGCCATGGCGGCACCATCGAAGTGCCGCTGTGGGAGCTGGGCCTGCCCGACGGCGCCCATGTCCAGGTGGAGGACCTGTTCAGCGGCCACCGCTTCACCTGGATCGGCAAGTTCCAGCATGTCTGGCTGGATCCCCACCGCAACCCGGCGGCGATCTGGCGGATCGTGCCGCCGGGAGTGTGAAAGCTCTNCAAAGCGGGGGAGGGATGGGGAGGGGGCAACCGATCCCGCCGCTTCACAACAAAAAAGCGGCCCCGCAGGGCCGCTTTTTTCAATTCGGTCCACCCACCGGTCAGCGGCGGCGGATCATCGTCACGCCGCCGACGGTCTTGTCGAGAAAGGCGATCATGGTATCCGGCTTATGGCCCACGGAGGAGGCGGCGAAGGCCATCCACCAGCGCGCCATGGGGGTCGTCCAACCATAACGGTCGGCGATGACCTGAACATCCAGGGTAGAGGTCATGGTCGGGTGGGCGGCCGTCGCGACGCCGGCGGTGCGGGAAGCACCGGACGGGGTAACCTGGGATTCGACGCTGTGCATTTTTCCTCCCAACGGGGACATTCGGTGTCCGCCTGCGCGGTACCTTATCCCTCAACCGCCGGAAGAGGCAGAGTGGCTTTGGTCCTAACGGGTACTATACCTTTGGCTGCGGAGACCAACGGCAACAGGGCATCCTTCGAATAGGCGGCACAGATAATATTAGCATTTCCAATGCATTGACCGCCGCTATGCCGGAACGTGGCGCCTGACGATGGGCTGCCCCGCTGTTTCGCCTGTGCCACCATGTCGCACTCTTGTCCGACAGCCCCTCACTTGGAGGCCAGCAGAGCCCGCGGTGCGCGGTCTGCACCGCTCGCCAGCGGCGTCTTGGGGTCGGCAATCCAGGCGACGATGTCGTTCACGACGAGCTGGCCCTTCAGGTCGCGCAGCAGCATGTGATAGCCGTCGGGATAAACCGCGACGACATGCCGGCCGCCGGCTTCGAAGTCCTTCAGCGCCCGCTCCACCGGCCGCGGCGGCAGCACCTCCTCATGCGCGCCGTAGAGCACCAGCGACGGCGTCTGCAACTGCCGGCAGGCGTCGAGCGCCGCACCCATCAGGTCGGTCAGCCCCTCCAGCGCATCGACGCGCGAGCCCTTGATGACCAGCGGGTCGCGGCCCAGCGCCCGCAGCATCTCGATGTTGTCCGACGGGCGGATGTTCAGGTCGCGCGGCGGGTGCACCACCATGCCCGGCACCAGAGTGTAGGTGACCCACAAAGCGGCGCGCGGGAAGAAGCCCATCGCCTGCCGGCCCCAGACGGCCGGGGCGACCAGGATGGTGCCGTCGACCTTCGGCGGGCTGGGGCCGGTCATCGCGGTCAGCACCACCGCCCCGCCCATGCTTTCGCCCATCAGATAGACCGGCACGCCGGGATGGCGCTTGTGCACCATCTCCACCGCGGTGCCGGCATCGCTGACCAGGGTCGGCGTGCCGGCCCATACGCCGCGGTCGCGGGTGGCGCCGAAGCCGCGCTGGTCATAGGCGTAGGTGGCGATGCCGGCCGCGGCGAACGCGCGGCCGGCGCCGTCGAAGGCGTTGGAATAGTCGTTGTAGCCGTGCAGGGCCACCACGGCGGCCCGCACCTTGCCATCCGCCGGCAGCCAGGAGCGCATCGGCAGCTCGAAACCGTCGGCGGCGATCAGCACCTTGTCGTTCAGCTGCGGCTGGACGACGGCCGTTCCCATCGGCTGGAAAGTCGCGGCACAGCCGCCAAGCAGAAGTCCCAACCCAAGAACAGCCGCCAATCCGCTACGCCGCATGGATTACCCCTGTGTCGCCGTGCGCACCACCCGTCAGTTGGAGGAATATATCCTCCAGATCCGATTCCTCGGTCGTGACATCGACGATGCCGATGCCCGATGCGGCCAGAGCCGACAGGATGGCCCCCGCGCGCTGGCGGCTGGGCTGATAGCGGACGACCATCCGCCGCGGCTCCGGCAACTCCACCGTATAGCCTTCCAGCGAGGGCGGGGCGGCGGACAGGTCGCGCTCCAGCGTCAGGCACAGCGCCTTGTTGTCGACCCGGCGCAGCAGCGTCGTCTTCGGCTCGCAGGCCACCACCTGTCCATGGTTGATGATGGCGATGGTGTCGCACAGCTCCTCCGCCTCCTGGAGGTAGTGGGTGGTCAGCAGCACGGTGGTGCCGGACTTGTTCAGCGTGCGCACATAGTCCCAGAGCTGGCGGCGCAGTTCCACATCGACGCCGGCGGTCGGCTCGTCCAGGATCAGCACCGGCGGGGTGTGCACCATCGCCTTCGCCACCATCAGCCGGCGCTTCATTCCGCCCGACAGCGACCGGGCATGGGCATCGGCCTTGTCGGCCAGCCCGACGGCGTCAAGCAGCTCCTCCGTCCGGCGCTCCTTCTTCGGCACGCCGTAGAGGCCGGCTTGAAGCTCCAGCATCTCGCGCGGGGTGAAGAATGGGTCCATGTTCAGCTCCTGCGGCACCACGCCGATGGAGGCGCGGGCGCGGCGCGGCTGCTCCGACACCTCGTGGCCCCAGATGCTGGCGGTGCCGCCGGTCTTGTTCACCAGCCCGGCGAGGATGTTGATCATCGTCGATTTGCCGGCGCCGTTGGGGCCGAGAAGCCCGAACAGCGACCCGCGCGGAATGGCGAGGTCGATGCCCTTCAGCGCCTGCTTGGGCCCGGCCTTGCCGGTTGGCTGATAGATCTTGGTCAGGCCGCGCAGCTCCACCGCGTTGGCCGGGAGCGAGACGGGCGTGGGGGTATCGGTGGGCGCGGCCATTGATCCTGAACCATGATGATTGCGATTGGCGAAAAAGCCCGGCGATCCGGTGGTTTCCCCCGTTGATCCGCGGCGCGCGATGGGTATCATCCGGCCCGCGCGCGCGGAACCCTGAACGGGGGCCCGGACAGCGGGCGTGTCCACGATGGCGTGAACCGGCGCGCCTGTCAAAACAGAGGATGACTGCCATGCAGCCGACCGAGACGATCCTTGTTGAAACCTCGACCGTCGGGTGCGACGGCGGCGGCGGCGCGCTGGGCCATCCGCTGGTCTATCTGACGCTGGATCGCGAAGGGCAGGTGGAATGCCCCTACTGTTCGCGCCTTTACAAGCTGAAGGAAGGCGCCAAGGTCGCCCACGGTCATTGATTGATGGCCATTGGTCCGGGGCCACTGGTCTGGGACCACTGATCCCCCCGGTCGTTGGCCGACCTTCGGCCGTGCCGCCCCGCTTCAAGGGCGGCCCGGCCGGCGGGGTCGCTGCCTCCGTTCGGCGCCAAGGCGGCTCCCCTGATGTCCGGGACCGCAACTGCTCAAGCACTGTGCAGCGGTGAGTAAAAAACGACCATTCGTCTGAGAATCACTTTGAGCGGCCGTTCGGGAGGCACCATGCCCGCTGTCCGCCAAGTCTTTCAGATTTTTAATACGACGAGAGAAAATATTCCTTATCTTTCAACGGCTTGCCGCTTTAAGCCGGCGCTGTCCGCGTTCATGGGACAGGATGGGTTACCTTTTTGTTATATTTTCCCTTCGTACTATGCCACAGTATCGGCGATGGCGCTTGACGGGCGTTGTCGGGCCGGCGTCTACTTTGCCGCATTGCGGAAAGGTGGAGATTCCACAATCGTTGTTTGAGTTGTGCGCTTATGCTGTTTCCAGGCGGGTCGGGATTGGCGTCGGATGAGGCGCGTGCAATGAGTCACGAGACGGAAGAGCAGTACCGCAGCATCTTCGAAAATGCCGTCGAGGGCATTTACCAGACCACCGTCGACGGGCGTTACCTCCGGGTCAACCCCGCGCTTGCAGACATCTACGGGTACGCCTCGCCGGATGACCTGATCGCCAACCTCACGGACATCGCCTGCCAGCTCTACGTCGATCCCGGCAAGCGCGAAGCCTTCGCCGACCTCATGGCCCGCCAGGATCGCGTCCACAGTTTCGAGGCGCGCGTCTTTCGCCGCGACGGCACCATCATCTGGATTTCGGAGAGCGCGCGCTGCGTGCGCGATGCCGCCGGCTCCATCCGCTATTACGAAGGCACCGTCCAGGACATCACCGAACGCAAGCAGCATGAGGAGAAGATCCGGCTGCTCGCCACCGTGTTCGACAGCGTCGCCGACGGCATCCTGATCGTCGATCCGGAACTGACCGTCCAGGCGATCAATCCGGCCTATGAGATCATGACCGGCTTCCAGCGGGAGGAGCTGCTGCGCCACCCGCTGGTCCTCTTCGCCCCCGGCTCGCACGAGCGCGACTTCATCGATGCCATCTGGACCACAGCGCGCCAGTCCGGTCGCTGGCAGGGCGAGGTCACCAGCTTCCGCCATTCCGGCGACGCCTTCGCCGCCGCCCTGTCAGTGACGTCGGTCCGCGCACCGAATGGCGTGCTGGAGCATTACGTCCTCACCATCGCCGATATCAGCCAGCGCAAGTCGCAGGAACACCAGATCCGCTATCAGGCCAGCTTCGACCGGCTGACCGACCTGCCCAACCGCTGGCTGGTCTGCGAAAGGCTTGAGGAGGCGATCGTCCGCGCCCAGCGCAGCAAGAGCAAGGTCGCCGTCGCCTTCCTCGATCTCAACCGCTTCAAACAGGTCAACGACACGCTGGGCCACCATGCTGGCGACGAACTGCTGAAGCTGGTGGCGCGGCGGCTGCGCAACTGCACCCGCATGACCGACACCGTCGGCCGGCTGGGCGGGGACGAGTTCCTGATCGTCGCCCCCGACGCCGCCGACCGCTCCGCCGGTGCCCGGCTGGTGGAAAAGGTGCTCTACTCGATGGACGAGCCCTTTGCCGTCCACAATCAGGAGCTGTTCTGCGGTGCATCCATCGGCATCGCCTTCTATCCCGACGACGGCGAGACGGCTGACCAGCTGTTGCGCAACGCCGATCTCGCCATGTACCACGCCAAGCGCAACCCTGAGCACAAGTACGTCTTCTACGACGGCGGGATGCGCGAACGGTCGGGCTTCACGCTCGGGCTGGAGAGCGACCTGCGCCGCGCCACCGGCGGCGGGGAGTTCGAGTTGTATTTCCAGCCGAAGATCGACCTCGTCGGCAACCGCACCATCGGGGCGGAGGCTCTGATCCGCTGGCGCCACCCGATCCGCGGCATGGTCAGCCCGGCAGAGTTCATTCCGCTGGCCGAGGAAACCGGCCTGATCTGGGAAATCGGCGCCTGGACGCTGATCGAATCCTGCCGCCGGCTGGCCGACTGGATAAGCCGCGACCTGCCGATCCCGTCCGTTTCGGTCAACCTGTCGCCGCGCCAGTTCCAGGATGCCCGCCTCGTCGGCTTCGTCCGCAGCGTGGTGGAGTCCGCCGGCATCCCGCCCGGCCGGCTGGAGCTGGAACTGACCGAGGGCGCCATGATCGGCGACATCGAAAAGGCGGTGACCATCCTGNTATTCCTCGCTGGCCTATCTGAAGCGCTTCCCCATCGACACGCTGAAGATCGACCGCAGCTTCGTCCGCGACATCGTCAAGTCCACCACCGATCCGGCCATCGTCGGCACCATCGTGAACCTCGCCGAGAGTCTCGGCTTCGACACCATCGCCGAAGGGGTGGAAACGCAGGAGCAGGCAGACATGCTGCGCCAGCAGCGCTGCACCCGCATCCAGGGCTTTCTGATCAGCCGGCCGCTGCCGGTCGACGAGTTCGAAACCTTCCTCTGCAACAGCGTGGTGCCGGCCTGAGAGGCCATCCGGCTTCAGGCGGTGCCCGTCTGAGAGAAGCCGTCGTTCGGCCTGATTCGCATCGGCGCTTATCTTCATACATTTTCGTGCATCGCTATGCCTTTGGAATCAAAGGAACTCAGCGTCATCCCCGCCTTCGCGGGAATGACGGCCGAGAAAATGCAACTTTGCTCCAATCCCTTACAAGACACTGAATGGTCTGAGTGCCATTGCGCCACTGCGGCGGAAACGGCCGAGAATGGCGCTCCGGTCGGTTCTGACCGCCGCAACCGCTCCGCGCTTCCGGTGACGGTGTTCGCGAAATTTCGATAGTGGTAGGGTTTCCTTTACATTTAGAGTGCGAACCTTAAGTAGACACATAATTTCGCTCTGGCGATATGATGCGTCGGAAACCGCCCGTCCCACAGCGATCCCTGTCGAGGCCCCATGACATCGGACGTCGCACGCTTCCTCGGCTTCGCGTTCGCCAACGCGGATGTGCTGATCGAGGTGGATGCGCGCGGGACCATTGGATTTGCCGCCGGTGCCTTGCAGAATCTCCTGGGCACCACGGACGCCGACCTGATCGGCCAGCCGATAGACAGGGTGGTGGCGGCTGGCGACCGCGGGCTGGTGCGGCGCCTGCTGCGTACCGCCGGCTCCAACCGTCGGCTGCAGTCCCGTGCCGTTTCGCTTGCCGGCGGCGTCCAGGCCAACCTGTGCGGCTATCGGCTCGGCCGTTCCCCCAATGTGCAGCTGACGCTCACGCGGTTGGAGAGCGGCGCCGGCAGCACGGCGCCGCCGGCCCGCGATGCGGAGACCGGGCTTCTCGATCCGGACGCCTTTCAGGCGCAGCTGGGCGAGCGGTTCGGCGTCGATGTCGGCAACGCACCGCCGAAGCTGACGCTGATCAAGATCGCCGATTTCGGCGAGGTGAAGTCGCGGCTCGGGCCCGAATTGACGCTGCGCCTGCTGGGGGAGGTCGGGGCGCTGCTGCGCGTCCATGCCGCCGACGACACCCTGGCGACCCGGCTGGGGGAGGACCGCTTCGGTCTGGTCCATGGCAGCGACGTGTCGGCGGACGCGCTCGCCAGCGAGATCGCGGTGACCGGCGCCGCCCTGCTGCCGGACGGCCAGCCCCTGGCTTCGGAGAACATGACGCTCGACATGTCGGCGCCCGGCCTCAGCCGGGAGGATGCCGGCCGGGTGCTGATGTTCACGGTGAGGAGCTTTGCCGAGGACGGCACCGGCTTTGACATCGCCACCATGCATGACGCGGTGAAACTGCTGGTCGACCAGACGGTGACGCGGGTGACCAGCCTGCGCTCGACACTGACCGACGACCGGCTGAAGCTGCAGTTCCAGCCCATCGTCTCGCTCGCCACCCGCGGGCTGCACCATTACGAGGCGCTGGCCCGCTTCCCCAACGGCGCCCCCGGCCCGACCATCGCCTTCGCCGAGCAGGTGGGCATGGTCCATGACGTCGACCTGCTGGTCTGCGAGAAGGCGCTGGAGGTTCTGGCCGCCGATCCCGGCCCACAGATCGCGGTCAACATGTCGGCCGCATCGCTGGGCAGCGACATCTTCGTCGTCGCCTTCCAGCAACTGGTCGCCCGGAATCCGTCTCTGCGGTCCCGCCTGCTGGTGGAGGTGACGGAATCGACAGGACTGACCGATCTGCCGCGCGCCGCCCGCATCCTGGAGGATCTGCGCCGCGCCGGGCACCGCATCTGTCTGGACGATTTCGGCGCCGGGGCCGCCTCCTTCCCCTATATCCAGGCGCTGCCGGTCGATTTCGTGAAGATCGACGGCAGCTATGTGAAGCGGTTGGGCGGCAGCCCGCGCGACGACGCCATCCTGCGTGCCATGGTGGGGCTGTGCCGGGAGGTCCGCGTGCAGGTGATCGCCGAGATGGTGGAAACCTCCGACCAGGCGGCGCAGCTCAACGCCTGGGGCTTCGAACTGGCTCAGGGCTATCACTTCGGCAGGCCCGCCGACCGCCCGGTGTATCAGGCCCCCGGACTGTTCACGCCGCCGCATCCGCGTCCCGGCCTTGCCGACGGTTGGGTCTGACCGCTTCGACCAAGGTCGTAGGACGAAATCTTTTTCGAATAGGGGGAATGAAAGCGGGAGCCTCCGCGTTCATCCGGTCAAAGGGGAACAACCGCTTCCCGACACCAGGAGGACGCCGGAATGACTGGCCGCTTTGGGTTTGAATTGAAAGCCGTGGTTCTGGGCGCTCTGGTCGCCGGTTCGATGCTGGGGGCCACCGTCAGTCAGGCCGAGGCGCATGACGGTTGGCGCGGGCGAGGCGATTACGGCCGCGAATGGTACGGTCCCGGCCACGGCGGTCCGGATTGGCGTCGCTGGGACCGCCCCCGCCATCACCATCATTGGCGCGATCGCGGCGTCTATTACGCCCCGCCGCCGGTCATCTACGCCCCGCCCCCGCCGCCGCGGGTCATCTACGCCCCGCCGCCGCCGGTCATCTATGCGCCGGCTCCGGTCGCCCCCGGCTTCGGCTTCAGCGTCAACATCCGCTGATCGCGATGCCGGATTCCGCCGGCGAAAAGGACGGCTTCCGGCCGGACGCGTGCCGCATTATGGTGCGCCCGGTTCGGACAGCCGCCCCGCCGGGGCGCAGCAGCCAGGGAGACGGCCTTTGCGGGTTCTTAGTGTGTATGCCGCGGTGGCGGGCAGCCTTCTGATCGCCACCTCCGCCGGCGCGGCGGAGCCCCGCCTGATGGCGGCGCTCGGCAACACGGTTCTGACGATGACCGACATCGGGCCGAAGCACACGCAGGTATCGGTCAACGACAAGCCGGTCTTCGAGGACAAGGAGAGCGAGATGCTGTCCTTCGTCGGCGCCTATTCCCTGAAGGAACGCTGGATCGCCCTGTTCCAGGCCGACACCGGTGCCAAGGATTGCCCGACCCGGTTCCGTATCCTCGAGGTCGGCGGGCCGCAGCCGGTGGTCTCCTATCCCTTCGGCTCCTGCAGCGATGCCGCCCAGGTCACCATCGACAACGACATGCTGACCGTTTCGATGCCGCAGCCGGCCGGCGGCGGCGACGCCGCCTGGACCTATCGCAACGGCAAGATCGGCCGCACGAAGTAGGCGGCTGGCAGGGGTGCCGGCAGGGCTGCGGATCCGGTGTGGCTGGGCGTCGCGCCCGTCGATTGACGGGCGGGGACTCAGCTTTTAAGGTCCGGACCTCCGCACATTCCCGTTCCGGGACAGGAAGTCCGCCCATGACGATCAGCCGGCCAAGCCGCCGCCCCAACAATCCGCTCTTCTCCTCGGGTCCCTGTGCGAAGCGACCGGGCTGGTCGCTCGACGCGCTGGATGGCGCACTGCTCGGCCGTTCGCACCGCTCCAAGCCGGGCAAGGCCAAGCTGAAGGAGGTCATCGACCTCACCCGCGCGGTTCTGGCCATCCCCGGCGATTACCGCATCGGCATCGTCCCGGCCTCCGACACCGGAGCGGTGGAGATGGCGCTGTGGTCGCTGCTGGGCGCCCGCGGCGTCGACATGCTGGCCTGGGAGAGCTTCGGCAAGGAATGGGTGACGGATGTCGCCAAGCAGCTGAAGCTGCCGGACGTCCGCAACCTGATCGCCCCCTATGGCGAGCTGCCGGACCTGTCGGCGGTCGATTTCAGCCGCGACGTGGTCTTCACCTGGAACGGCACCACCGCCGGTGTCCGCGTTCCGGACGGCGACTGGATCCCGGACGATCGCGAAGGGCTGAGCATCTGCGACGCCACCTCCTCGGCCTTCGCCATGGCAATGCCCTGGAACAAGATCGACGTCGCCACCTGGTCCTGGCAGAAGGTGCTTGGCGGCGAGGCGGCGCATGGCATGCTGGTGCTGAGCCCGCGCGCGGTGGAGCGACTGGAGAGCTTCCAGCCCGACCGGCCGCTCCCGAAAATCTTCCGCCTGACCAAGAACGGCAAGCTGATCGAAGGCATCTTCGAAGGCGACACCATCAACACCCCGTCGATGCTCTGCGTCGAGGATGCCATCGACGGCCTGCGCTGGGCCTTGTCGCTGGGCGGCCTGACCCAGCTGATCCGCCGGTCGGAGCAGAATCTGCGCATCGTCGCGGAGTGGGCGGAGGCCAGCAGCTGGGCCGGCTTCCTCGCCAAGGAAACCGCGACCCGCTCCTGCACCTCCATCTGCCTGCGCTTCACCGATCCGGAGGTGACCGCGCTGCCGGAGGACACCCAGGCCGCCTTCGCCAAGACGCTGACCGCGCTGCTGGAGAAGGAGGAGGCCGCCTTCGACGCCGGTTCCTACCGCGACGCGCCTCCGGGCCTGCGCCTGTGGGGCGGCGCCACGGTGGAAAACGAGGATATGGAGGCGGTTCTGCCCTGGCTCGATTGGGCCTTCGCCACCGTCAAGGCGGAGATGCTCGGCTCCAAGCAGGCCTGATGCTGCGCGCAGCAAAGCACGAAGCGGAAGCCGGGCCTTAGTCCACAGGCCCGTTCGACCCGGTCGAAAGGCCCTGCCGTGGCGTGAAAGCCACAGCGGGGCCTTTTGCGTCGGTGAAATTTGTGCTGTGCAGCAAAGGCTCGGGCCAAGCGCCGTTCGTACGCAGCAGCATTTCTGCACCAGTGTGTCCGGTCCGACGCGGATTTCGGCTGGCGGGCTTGACCATGGTTATCCACAGAACCGTGGACAAGCTGGTGGATAACCCTGTTGAACCATCGGTCGCGCCTATCCGGAAGCCGCCGTGGTGGAACGCGGGCCGATTCGCCGGCCGGCTCGCCGAACGGGCGGCCTGGCTCTCCGGTTGAGGCGCTGCCCTATCCCGAAGATGGTCTGGCGATCCTGTGGTTGTGTCCCGACCCTTAGAGCGGGAAATCCGGCGGCTCCGCTGCGCTGCGGCGGGACCGGTCACAACGAACGAAGGGCTTGGACGGACCATGGCGCACTACCTCATCACCGGCGGCTGCGGGTTCATCGGCTCGCATCTGGCCGACCGGCTGCTGGCCGACGGGCATCGGGTGACGATCCTCGACAACCTGTCGAGCGGCCGGCTGGACAACAAGCCGGAGGCGGCGGCGCTGGTGGTGGGCGACGTTGCCGACCCCGATGCGGTGCGCGAGGCGATGGCCGGCGACGATGGCGAAGGGGTGGACGGCGTCTTCCACCTTGCCGCCGTCGCGTCCGTGCAGAAATCGCGGGAGCTGTGGGCGGAGACCCACCGCACCAACCTGCTGGGCACCGTCACCGTCTTCGAGGCGGCGCGCGACGCCAGGCGCGGCGGGCCGATCCCCGTGGTCTACGCCTCGTCAGCCGCCATATACGGCGACAACACCAACACGCCCCTGAGCGAGGACGAGCTTCCGCGTCCGCTGTCTGCTTATGGCGTCGACAAGTTGGGCTGCGAAATGCATGCCCGCGTCGCATGGTCGATCCAGGGAGTGGCGACGGTCGGTTTCCGCTTCTTCAACGTCTATGGGCCGCGGCAGGACCCGATGTCGCCCTACAGCGGCGTGATCTCCATTTTCGCCCGCCGGGTGGCGCGCGGTGAGGATGTGGAGATCCATGGCGACGGCCAGCAGGTCCGCGATTTCGTCTTCGTCGGCGATGTTGTGCGCATCCTGGCGCTGGCGATGGATCGGCGCTTTGCCGGCGCGCAGGTGTACAATCTCTGTACCGGCCGCGCCACTTCGCTGGTGATGCTGTTGGACGTCCTGCAGGAGCTGTGCGGCAGCAACGTGCGCCGCCGCCACTCGGAACCGCGGGCCGGCGACATCCGAGTGTCGATCGGCGACCCGTCGCTGATGCGTTCCACCTTCGACACGGTCTGCCAGGTCGGCCTTCTCCAGGGGCTGAGCGCCACCTTGACCGGCCGCATGCCTTGAGGTCGGGCGAGCTACCGGAGTATGAGGGGGACGAAAGATTCAGGTGAGCAGAGCATGACGAAGGCGGCGTCGGAATCCCCCTCTCCCCCCCAGGGAGAGGGCCGGGGAGAGGGCCGGGGTGAGGGGGATGTGCCGCGACATGCGGTCGGCCATCGGCCCCCCCTCACCCTAACCCTCTCCCCGGGGGGGAGAGGGGAATGGTCCTGGGTGCGCTGAGGTGGCCCGCCGAGGTTCCCTGACCCTGCGGGGGCTGTTCGTCGTGCTTGCCGTGCTGGCCGCCGTCGCACTGGCGGAACGGCTGCATGTCCTGCCGCCCGGCACGCTCGACGGTCTGCTGGGCCAGGAGACTCAGCGCCCCCGCCAGCCGCGCAAGCAGGAGATTGCCGAACCGCCGCCGCCGATCGTCGCCCGGGCCACCGACCGGATCGATTATGCCGAGGTGACCCGCCAGCTCGACGCCATCCGGGTGGAGCCGGAACGGCGCCGCGGCTATGAGCGGGAGGAGTGGCCGCACTGGCTGGCGCTGGAGGGTGGTTGTCTGAACGCGCGTGAAAAGGTGCTGATCCGCGACTCCCGCCGCCCGGCGACGCTGGACGCCAAGGGCTGCAGCGTGAAGGCCGGCGACTGGATCGACCCCTATACCGGGGAACGCTTCACCGATCCCCAGATGGTCGACATCGACCACCGGGTTCCGCTGGAGGAGGCCTATGCCAGCGGCGGCTACGACTGGAGCCGGGAACGGCGCGCAGCCTACGCCAACGACACCAGCGATCCGCGAACCCTCCTGGTTTCCAGCCGGGAAGCCAACCGTGCCAAGGGCTCCAAGGGGCCGGAGGAGTGGCTGCCGCCGAAGCGCGACGGCATCTGCCTCTATGTCGCCGACTGGATCCTGGTGAAGGCGCGCTGGGGGCTGGCGATGGACGAGCGGGAGCGGGTGACCGTCGGCAACATCCTGAACGACTGCCGCGCGTCGGCCGGCCGCCAGCGCTGACGGCACTCTGCCCCGTGGCATGCGAAACATTGTTTCGCATACCGCCAGTTTCGCGGTACGGTTCGGGCCGGAAACGGGAGGATGCTGTGAGCGCAGGACATGACGGCCTGGGGCGGGCCCTGTGGCGGGAGAGCGCTGCCGGCTTGGCGGCAAGGCTGGCGCGGCGGGAACTGTCGGCGCGGGAGGCGGTCGAGGTGCATCTGGCGCGCATCGCGGCGAAGGAGCCGGCGCTGTCCGCCTTCATCACCGTCGCCGCCGACCACGCCCTGGCCCGTGCCGAGGCGCTGGACGCCGCCCCGGCGCCGGTCGGGCCGCTGCATGGGCTGCCGGTGGCGGTGAAGGACCTGACCGACACCGGCGGCATCCGCACCACCTACGGCTCGGCGCTCTACGCCGAACATGTGCCGGCCAGCAGCGACATCGCCGTTGCGCGGATCGAGGCGGCGGGCGGCATCGTCATCGGCAAGACCAACACCCCGGAATTCGGCTTCGGCGCCGTTTGCCGCAACCGCCTGTACGGCCCGACCCGCAACCCCGTCGATCCCACCCTCACCTCTGGCGGGTCGAGCGGCGGGTCGGCGGTGGCGGTCGCCGTCGGCATGGCGCCGTTGGCACACGGCACCGACTTCGGCGGATCGGTGCGGGTGCCGGCCAGCTTCTGCGGCATCGCCTCCATCCGGCCGACGCCGGGACTGATCCCGGCGCCGGGCCGCGCCCTGGGCTGGGACACGCTGGCGACCCACGGTGTGCTGGCGCGCGATACCGAAGACTGCGCGCTGCTGCTGTCGGCGATGGCCGGCAGCGACCTGCGCGATCCGACCTCGCTGTTCGGCGACCGCGACGACGGATCGGAATCGCGGCTGGGCGCCACCGCCGATTTCGGTGCGGCCACCGTTTCCCAGGCGGTGCGGGAACGCTTCGCCGCTGCGGTCGACCGGCTGGAACGCGTCGTCGGGCCGGTGGCGCGCCGCCATCCCGACTGCGGCGATGCCATGGCGACCTTCCGCACGCTGCGCGCCGCGCAGACCCGACACGCCTTCGGGCCGATGCTGGCAAGACATGGCGACGATCTGACCGACACCATCCGCTGGAACATCGAGGCCGGCGCCGGCATCGCCGCCGACGCCTATCTCGAGGCGCAGGCCGCCCGCACCGCCCTATACCGCCGCTTCGTGGCGCTGTTCGAGGACATCGACGTGCTGGCCGCCCCCGCCTGCGGCGTGCTGCCCTGGCCGAATGCGGACGGCGAGGTGACGGAGATCGACGGGCGGCCGGTGGAGACCATCCTCGACTATCTTGGCGTCACCGCCATCGTCACGCTGATCGGCTTTCCGGTGCTCACTTTGCCGGTCGGCGGAGAAGGGCTGCCCTTCGGCATCCAGCTGATCGCCCGGCCGGGCGAGGAGCGGCGCCTGATTCGCCTGGGCCGCCTGCTGGAGCGGGAGGCGGGCTTCGTCCATCATTGGCTTGAAAGCTGAGGAGATGACCGGCATGGCTGGAAGACTGCAGGGCAAGACCGCCATCGTCACCGCCGCGGCGCAGGGCATGGGGCGCGCCGCCGCCCTTGCCTTCGCGTCAGAGGGCGCCAGCGTCCTTGCGACCGACATCAACGACGGCCTGCTGGAGGATCTGGCCGGCACCCCCGGCATCGTCACCCGCCGGCTCGACGTCTGCGATCCTGTGGCGATCCAGGCCTTCGCGGCGGAGGTGCCGGCGCCGTCGGTGCTGTTCAACTGCGCCGGCTATGTCCATGCCGGCACCGTGCTGGACTGCGACGAGGATGCGTTCGACTTTTCCGTCACGCTGAACGTCCGCTCGATGTACCGGATGATCCGCGCCTTCCTTCCGGGAATGCTGGAGGCGGGCGGCGGATCGGTGATCAACATGTCGTCGGTCGCCTCCTCTATCATCGGGGCGCCGAACCGCTTCATCTACGGCACCACCAAGGCCGCGGTGGTCGGCCTGACCAAGTCGGTCGCCGCCGATTACGTCACCCGCGGGATCCGGGTGAACGCCATCTGCCCCGGCACGGTGGACAGCCCGTCGCTGCACGACCGCATGCGGGCACTGGGCGATTACGACACCGCGCGTGCCGCTTTCGTAGCGCGCCAGCCGATGGGGCGGCTCGGCACCGCGGAAGAGGTGGCGAAGCTGGCCGTCTATCTCGCCTCCGACGAGTCCGCCTTCATGACCGGGCAGGCGATCGCCATCGACGGCGGCTGGTCCAACACCTGAGCGGCCGCGGGGCAGGGGGCGGCCATATCCGCGCTTGAAGGCGACGCCTCCTCTTTTCCATCCGCCGCATTTATGGTAAACAGACACGCATGGTTGAGACCCGACGCACAGGCGACCGTTCGAACGAGCCGATCCGCTCCGACTCAGGCGGCGGTCGGGTTGCCGCGTCCGGCGCTCGCGCGCGGGCGGATGGGGTCGTCCCGCAGGGGCGGCAGCGCATCCCCAGCCTGCGCGAACTGGCCGCCCTCGTGGTCAACGGGGTGCTGACCCTGCCGCGCAACTACCGCCGCGGCATGTTCCTCGACGTTCAGGTGTAGGCCGCCACATCCGGCCCGAACAGGCGCTCCAACAGGACCGGCGGCAGTTCGTACTGCGGCAGGCACAGGCTGGTGCTGCGGGCGTGCAGCATGTGCAGGCACAGCCCCTCCGCATCGGGAAAGCTGCCGACGCGGAAACGCTCGCGCGCGGCCTTGAAGAACGGTGCGTCCTCGCAGGCATTCACCGCGGGAAAACGCACCGCTTCCCAGACCGCGCGGCGGTAGGCGTAGGAAAAGCCATAGCCGTCGAGATTGTCGGGGGAGGGCGGGGCATCCGCCGCGTCCACATAGCGGCAGCCCTGCCGTCCCCAACGGTGGTGCGAGCCGCCTTGCGCGGTGTCCCAATAGCCCAAGCGCCGGTGTTCCATGCTGTAAAGGAACCAGCCCGACAGCTTCACCAGATCATGCCCCCTCTCCAGCCAGCCCAGCACGCGCTCCACATAGACGGGCGCGTAGAAGTCATCGTCGTCCATATGGACGATCACGGAACCCTTGGAATGTTCGGCAAGGATGTTGCGCTTCTCGCCGATGGCATAGCGGCTGGGCGAGTAGAAATACTTCAGCCGCGGATTCGCCAGCGGCTTCAGATAGGCCGATGGGCGCGGGCTGTCGTCGAACACCAGCCACTCGATCTCGGGATGGGTCTGCGCCTCGATGCAGGCATGCAGGCGGGGCAGGAAGTCCTCCCGCTGCCAGGTGGGCGTGATGATGCTGACGAGCGGGGTGGCTGGGATTGGCTCTGTGGTCATGGTCGTTTCTTGCCCGCGCGGGTGCCCTGCGTGTAGACAGGCTTCAGGATAGCACCGGCCATGGGCCTGGGGTGATCGGAAGAAAGGGAAGATAGTCCGTGGGAGTGATCGACCGCATCTGGATCGTCTTCGCCGCGCTCAATGGCGCCGTCGCGGTCGCCGCCGGCGCCTATGCGAGCCATGGGCTGGCTGGCCAGCCACAGGCGCAGGAGTGGTTTCGTACCGCCGGGCTGTATCAGATGGCGCATGCGCTGGCGCTGGTTCTGCTGGTGGCGCTGGCCGGGCGGATGTCCGGGCGGACGGGCGCGCAGCTGCTGGCCTTGCGGGCGGCGGGATGGCTGTTCTGTACCGGGATCCTGCTGTTCTGCGGCACGCTCTATGCGTTGGCCACGGTGGGGCCGCTGCCGGTGCCGATGACGGCTCCCGCCGGAGGATGGAGTTTCATGCTGGGATGGGTGGCGCTGGCGGCCGCGGCACTGCTGGCGCGCGACTGAGGCTTGCGCCCCTCGGTGCGGGTGTGCGGTTCGCTGGTTCAACCGGCCGCGGCGATGCGCAGATCGGAAGTGTCGCTGCCTGGATCATTCGCAGAATCACCGTCGCGGCCGTCGGCTGCGTCCTCCGCCGGGAGGCAGTAGAGGCCGTGCAGCGTCGTCATGATCGTCTGGGCCTCGTGACCGTTCAGCGAGTAATAGATGTTCTGGGCGCTGCGACGCGTGCGGACCAGGTTGTCGTTGCGCAGCCGGGCCAGATGCTGCGACAGCGCCGATTGGCTCAGTCCGACCAGATCCTCCAGTTCGCCCACCGACCGCTCGCCCTGGCTCAGGTGGCACAGGATAAGAAGGCGCCGCTCATTGCACATCGCCTTCAGCAGTGCGCTCGCCCGGCGGGCGTTTGCCTGCAAATCCTCGATCTTCATCGCTTTCCCGTTGCCCTGTCCGTTCCGCTTCGTTTTGCAACCGGGCTGTCGTTGCGCGGCCCGGTAAAGAAAAATGCTCGTATCCTAGTATATTCGTACCGCACGGGAATTGTCCACCTGTGGGATTCCGTCACCCGGACCGTGGCGCCGATTGTCTCAGCACCGGCTTGGCCGCTGCCATTACCGCCAAGCACCGCTTTTTTCTCGCAAAACGGAACTATAACCTGAAGGATTGATCATCCGATGGTTGCGTTCTGCGAATGTAGGGTCCTTGATGGCTCATCGGCCGATGACACTGGCCGGCAGGTGGGATAGCATTTCGGTCATGACAGATCATCCGTTGGATACCAAGGGCTTACAGTGCCCTCTCCCCGTCCTGCGCGCCCGCAAGGCGATCAGGGCCATCGCTATCGGCGACACCCTGACCGTGGAGGCCACCGATCCCGGCGCCCGCAAGGATTTTCCCGCCTTTTGCGAGGCGACGGGCAACCGTCTGCTGTCGGTTGCCGAACAGGACGGTGTCCTCCGCTTCGTCATCGAGCGGACGGCGTGATTTCAGCCCGCTCCTCCTTGGCCCGCTCCGTCCCGGCCCATCGTTGCGGTTGCGATCGTATCGTGTCACGGATTGCCCCGGCACCCGAAAGTGGGCTGTGACGAATCGTCCTGGATTCAGCCTGTACTTTCATTAGCGATCCAGGAAGAATGGTTTTTGGAAACGCTGCAAACGCCACCCGAAAATCAACGATAACGACCGAAAAATCGATGTTCACCACCCTGTTCACCCACCCGGCGTGCCTGGAGCACGACACGGGTCTCGGTCATCCCGAATGCTCCGACCGCCTGCGTGCCGTGCTCGCCGCGCTGGAAACGGAGGAGTTCCACATGCTGGAACGGCAGGAGGCGCCGCGCGCCACGGTGGAACAGCTCCTGCGCGCACATCCGCAGGGGCACATCGACCGCGTGCTGTCGCTGATCCCCGAGGTGGAGCATGCCGGCGTCGATGCCGACACGGTCGTCTCGCCCGGATCGGGGGAGGCGGCGCTGCGTGCGGCCGGCGCGGTCTGCGCCGCGGTCGACGCGGTGGCGACCGGCCAGTCGCGCAACGCCTTCTGCGCCGTGCGCCCGCCCGGCCATCATGCGGAGCGGGACAAGGCGATGGGCTTCTGCCTGTTCAACAACGCGGCGGTCGGCGCCTATCACGCCCGTGCCGCGCACGGGTTGCAGCGCGTGGCGGTGATGGACTTCGACGTCCATCACGGCAACGGCACGCAGGACATCCTGCAGCACGATCCGGACATGCTCTATTGCTCCACCCACCAATCGCCGCTCTATCCCGGCACGGGGGATGCGGGAGAAAAGGGCGAGTACGGCAATTGCGTCAACGCGCCGCTGCCAGCCATGGCGGGGTCGCCGGAGTTCCGGCATGCCATGACGCACGTCATCCTGCCGGCCATCGACCATTTCAAGCCGGACCTGCTCATTATCTCCGCCGGATTCGACGCCCATTCGCGCGATCCTTTGGCCGGTCTGCACCTGATCGACGATGACTTCGTCTGGGCCACCCGCAAGCTGGGCGAACTGGCCCGCACCCATTGCGGGGCGCGCATCGTCTCGGTGCTGGAGGGGGGCTACAACCTGCGCGCCCTTGCTTCCGCCAGCGCCGCCCATGTGCGCGAATTGATGTACTGCTGACATGCGGCTTTCCGGGCGGTCGGGCGCTCCGGTCTTCCGAAAGGGGGAGGGGCAGCCCGAACGCATAGGCCGCACATAGGCCGCAATGGCCGGGGTAACTGAGTGCCTCGGGCCTTGCGCCGGACGTGGGCGGGGCATACCTTCGCGGGCTTGAGGTTCCATCGATGGTTCTGCCCGACATGCCCCCTTCCACGACGTCTTCCGCCCCCGTCTCCGGCGCCGCCCTTCCGCCCGACATCGCCGTCCTCAGCTTCGAGGATGCGCTCGCCGAACTGGAGCGGATCGTCCGCCAGCTCGAGGAAGGGCGCGGCAAGCTCGACGACGCCATCTCCTCCTACGAGCGGGGCACGGCGCTGAAGCGCCATTGCGAGATGAAGCTGCGCGAGGCGCAGGCCAAGATCGACCGCATCACCGTGAGCGCCGACGGCTCCCTCGGCACCGAACCCGCCCGGATCGACTGACGTGCAGACCATGTCCCAGACCGAGTTCAAAGCCGCGCTGGCCGACATCGCCCAGGCGGTCGAGGTCAAGATCAACGCCCTCCTGCCGACCACCGATCTGCCTGAAGCGCGGGTGTTCGACGCCATGCGCTATGGCTGCCTGAACGGCGGCAAGCGGCTGCGCCCCTTCCTGGTGATGCAATCGGCGGCCCTGTTCGGCGTCAACGCAGATTGCGCCATCCGCGTCGCCGCTGCCGTCGAGATGGTCCACAGCTATTCCCTGGTCCATGACGACCTGCCGGCGATGGACGATGGCGAGCTGCGGCGCGGCCGCCCTACCTGCCACCGCCAGTTCGACGAGGCGACCGCCATCCTGGCCGGCGACGGGCTGCTGACCTTCGCCTTCGAAGTGCTGGCGGACCCGGCGACGCACGAGGATCCCAACATCCGCTGCCAACTGGTGACGGCGCTGGCCAAGGCGTCCGGCGGCCACGGCATGGTCGGCGGCCAGATGCTGGACCTGATCGCGGAACACGAGACCTTCGACCTCGGCACCACCACCCGGCTGCAGCGCATGAAGACGGGCGAGATGATCGCCTATTCCTGCGAGGCCGGCGGCATCCTGGGCAAGGCCAACCCGCCGCAGCGCACGGCGCTGCGCGCCTACGCCCACGATCTCGGCCTCGCCTTCCAGATCGTCGACGACCTGCTGGACGTGGAAGGCACGGCGGAGGAGACCGGCAAGACGGTGGGCCGCGACGCCCAGGCCGGCAAGGCGACCTTCGTGTCGATCCTCGGCCGCGACCGTGCCCGTGCCCAGGCGGAAATGCTCGCCAATCAGGCGTCGCAGCACTTGGACATTTTCGATGGGCGTGCCGATATGTTGAAGGCGGTCGCCGACTTCGTCGTCGCGCGCCGCGCCTGACCAGAGCTTTGAGGACCATCACGACGTGACCTCCACCAAGACTCCGCTGCTCGACCTTTGTCCGACGCCAGCCAAGCTGCGGGCCCTCAAGCCCGAGCAGCTCCGCCAGTTCGCAGACGAGTTGCGCACCGAGACGGTGGATGCCGTCTCGGTGACCGGGGGCCATCTCGGTGCCGGGCTCGGGGTGGTGGAACTGACGGTCGCGCTCCATTACGTGTTCGACACGCCCCATGACCGGCTGATCTGGGACGTCGGGCACCAGTGCTATCCGCACAAGATCCTGACCGGGCGGCGCGACCGCATCCGCACGCTCCGCATGGGTGGGGGCCTCAGCGGCTTCACCAAGCGGTCGGAAAGCGAGTACGATCCGTTCGGCGCCGGCCACAGCTCCACCTCCATCTCGGCCGGGCTCGGCATGGCGGTCGCCAGCAAGATCAAGGGGGAGCGGCGCAACGTCATCGCCGTGATCGGCGACGGCTCGATGAGTGCCGGCATGGCGTACGAGGCGATGAACAACGCGGCGTCAACCAAGTCGCGGCTGATCGTCATCCTCAACGACAACGACATGTCCATCGCCCCGCCAGTCGGTGCAATGAGCGCCTATCTGTCGCGGCTGATCTCCTCCAAGCCGTACCTTTCGCTGCGCCACCTGGCGAAGGAGATCGCCGACCAGTTGCCGCGCCCGTTGCGCAACGCGGCCCGCCGGGCGGAGGAGTATGCCCGCGGCATGGTCACCGGCGGCACCCTGTTCGAGGAACTGGGCTTCTACTACATCGGTCCGATCGACGGCCACAATTTGGACCATCTGCTGCCGGTGCTGCAGAATGTCCGCGACGCCGACGACGACAAGCCGGTGCTGATCCATGTCGTCACCAAGAAGGGCAAGGGCTATGCCCCGGCAGAGGCGTCGGCCGACAAGCTGCACGCCGTCGCCAAGTTCGACGTTGTGACCGGCACCCAGTCCAAGCCGAAGTCGAACGCCCCGACCTACACCCGCGTCTTTGCCCAGAGCCTGATCGCCGAGGCGGCAGCCGACCCGACCATCGTCGGCATCACTGCCGCCATGCCCTCGGGCACCGGTCTGGACCTCTTCGGCGAGCGCTTTCCCGACCGCTGCTTCGATGTCGGCATCGCCGAACAGCATGCGGTGACCTTTGCCGCCGGCATGGCGACGGAGGGCTACAAGCCCTTCTGCGCCATTTATTCCACCTTCCTGCAGCGCGCCTACGATCAGGTCATCCATGACGTGGTGCTGCAGCATCTGCCCGTGCGCTTCGCGCTCGACCGTGCCGGTCTGGTGGGGGCGGACGGGGCGACCCATGCCGGGTCCTTCGACACCGCCTATCTCGGCTGCCTGCCCGATATCGTGTTGATGGCGGCGGCGGACGAACTGGACCTGATGCACATGGTGGCGACCCAGGCGGCCATCGACGACCGCGCCTCGGCCCTGCGCTACCCGCGCGGCGAGGGTGTCGGGCTGGAACTGCCCGACCGCGGCAGCATCCTGCCGATCGGCAAGGGCCGCATCCTGCAGGAAGGCACCAAGATCGCCATCCTCAGCTACGGCACCCGGCTGGGCGAGGGCCGTCGCGCCGCGGCGGAACTGGCGGCACGCGGCCTGCCGACCACGTTGGCCGACGCCCGCTTCGCCAAGCCGCTGGACGAGGATCTGGTCCGCCGCCTTGCGCTGGAGCATGAGGTTCTGATCACCATCGAGGAGGGGTCGGTCGGCGGTTTCGGCAGCTTCGTTCTGCAGTTCCTGGCAACGTCTGGCCTGCTTGACGGCGGCTTGAAGATCCGCCCGATGGTTCTGCCCGACCTCTATCTCGACCATGATGCGCCGGCCAAACAGTATGAGACGGCCGGCCTGACTGCCCAGCACATCGTCCGCACTGCGCTTCAGGCACTCGGCATCGAGAGCGCCGCGGCTCGGGCCTGACCGCCGTCCAAGATCGCCGAACCACCCGGAACCATCCGAATGTCGTAATGCCATTTGTCTAGGAAGGTTTCGGGTTGTTGGACTGGTGCCGAGCGCGAGCGACGCCTTACACTTCCCAGGCTGGAATGGTAGCTCCTCTGTAGCGGTGGATGCGCCGGCAGCACGCGGGGCGGCTACGGGGTCAGGGGCGATGGCGCACATCATGGCGGTCACGGCGTACCGGAACGCGGAGTTCGGGACGGATCACGGCGCGGCGCGGGCGGCGGAAGGCAGCGGCTCATGCATCGACGATCCTGCGCTGTTGCGATGCCTGCTCGATCAGATGCCGACGCCCACCGCGCTGCTGGAGGGGGCGGACGACTGCTGCAGCTTCGCCAACGCCGCCTTCCGCGCGCTGGGCGTGGTTGCGGGCTCCAGCTTGACCAACAGCTTTCCCGCCCTGTCACCGGTGTTGCTGGTGGAAGCGCGCAACAGCGGTCGACCGCAGCGCAACCGGGCGGCGAGCGACCGCGCACCGGACGGTGAGCGGTTCTGGGATTTGCGCGTCACTCCGATGCTGGGTCTCAATGGCGTCGTCCGTGCCCTGATCGTCACGGCAGATGAGACGCCGGAGTCGGTTGCGGAGCATGAGCGGCGTCTGCGCGATGTCAGCCACCGGCTGAAGAACACGCTGCAGCTCGTCTCCAGCCTGCTGACCCTGCAGACGCTGTCCAGCAAGGATCCCGAAGTGCGCCGTGCCCTGCAAAGCGCCGGCAGCCGGGTCGGCACCGTTACCCAAGCCCACCAGCATACCCACGGCGCCTTGCGCGCCGGCACCGTCGACTTGGCGCCGCATCTGCGGGAACTCTGTCAGGAATTGGAGGCGACGCTTCCCGGCGCCCACCGTATCCATGTCGCTGCGGAGGCGACGGAACTGCCGGTCGACTCGATCATTCCCTTCAGCCTGATCGTGAGCGAACTGGTCGGCAACGCCGCCCGCCACGCATTTCCGGCCGGGTCGCCGGGCACCGTCGATGTGCGGCTTGGCCGCATTGGCGGCGATACCGTCCGTCTGGAGATCTCCGACCGCGGCACCGGGCTGCCGGCCGGGCTGGACATCACCCGTGCCGCCACGTTGGGGCTGAAGGTGGTCCGTGCATTCGTCGGCCAGTTGCGCGGCACGCTGGCCGCGGACAGCAGCCCCTACGGTACCCGTGTGATCGTCGACTTCCCCGCCGCCTGACGAATCCGGTCCCCGGGGGCTTGCCCTTCCGACCGTTCCGCGTCAGGAATGCGCCGGCAAGGGCATGAGCGAAGGGCTGACGGCATGGCACGGATAAGGGCGGATGTGGCGCTGGTGGAGCGCGGGCTGGCGGAAAGCCGGGCCAAGGCGCAGGCGCTGATCCTGGCCGGGCTGGTCTATTCCGACACCAAGCGCATCGACAAGGCCGGCGACCTGATCGCAGCGGAGGCTCCGCTGGCCGTCAAGGGGCAGGACCATCCCTGGGTGTCGCGGGGTGGGCTGAAGCTGGTGAAGGGGCTGGATGTCTTCGCCATCGACCCCACCGGTCTGACCGCGGTCGATGTCGGCACCTCCACCGGCGGATTCACCGACGTGTTGCTGACCCGCGGCGCCGCCAAGGTCTATGCCGTCGATGTCGGTCATGGCCAGTTGGCCTGGAAGCTGCGCAATGACGCGCGCGTGGTGGTGCTGGAGAAGACCAACGCCCGTCACCTGACCGGCGCCGAGATCCCGGACCCGATCGACCTTGCCGTGTGCGACGCCAGCTTCATCGGGTTGGAGGTCGTGCTGCCGGCGGCACTCGATCTGGTGGTGCCGGGTGGCAGGCTGGTCGCCCTGATCAAGCCGCAGTTCGAGGTCGGCAAGGGCCGCGTCGGCAAGGGCGGCGTGGTGCGCGAACCGGAGTTGCATCGGGAGGTGTGCGATCGCATCCGCGTCTGGCTGGACACGCGTCCGGGCTGGCGGGTGCTGGACATCACCGAAAGTCCGATCACCGGGCCGGAGGGCAACAAGGAGTTCCTGATCGGGGCGGTGAAGGACCGAGCCTGACCGGGATGGTAGAACCATAAACCCTTGCGAAGACGCCCATAAGCCAGCACTTGCCGGGCTCTGCGCGGCCCAGGTCGCTACGGTGATGGCGCTGGCCCTGCCGAAGCCTGGCGTATGACGCAATGAAGCCGGCTATCCAGGGCGTCGCATCCTGATTTTCGTGCTCGTAGCCCCATATAGTCCGGGAAACTCTGTCTGTGGCAAAGCCACAGGCACGAAACAGCTCTGACAAAAATCGTATAAGGACAGAATTCCATGGTGGAAAAGACGCAACCCTCTCTCCAGCGCCCGATTTCCATTTTCAGGGAATTCATGAAAAGCGAAGCGTCAGGCGGCATTCTTCTGATGATCGCTGCGGCGCTCGCCTTGATCGTTGCGAATTCACCCCTGTCCGGCGTCTATTTCGGCACGCTGCACAGCTATGTGCTGGGACTCAGCATCGGCCATTGGGTCAATGACGGCCTGATGGCGATCTTCTTCCTCCTGGTTGGACTGGAGATCAAGCGGGAGATGCTGGACGGCCAGCTCTCCTCATGGTCCCGCCGGATTTTGCCGGGTGTGGCGGCGGCCGGCGGCATGATGGTGCCCGCCCTCATCTATGTGGCTTTCAACAGCGGCGATCCGGAAGCGATCCGCGGCTGGGCCATTCCGGCGGCGACGGACATCGCCTTCGCCCTGGGCGTCCTGTCGCTTCTCGGGCCGCGCGTGCCGACCTCCCTCAAGGTTTTTTTGACGGCCCTGGCCATCATCGACGATCTCGGTGCCGTCATCATCATCGCCCTGTTCTATACCGCCGACCTGTCGATGCCGGCGCTGGGTGCGGCGGCGCTCATCCTGGCAGCCCTGATCGCCTTGAACCGCTTCGGCGTCCAGACGCTCTGGCCCTACCTCATTCTCGGCCTGGGCCTGTGGGGTGCGGTTCTCCTGTCGGGCGTCCACGCGACGCTGGCGGGTGTCACTCTCGCACTGACAATTCCGCTTCGCCCCGCGCCGGGCAAGCCGGACGACATGCATTCCCCGCTGCACCGATTGGAGCATGGCATCCACGGATGGGTGGCCTACCTGATCGTGCCTGTCTTCGGCTTCGCGAATGCCGGTGTGTCCTTCGCCGGCATGGATTCGTCGATCCTGACCGGCTCTCTCCCGCTGGGAATTGCGATGGGGCTGTTCGTGGGCAAGATGGTGGGAGTGTTCGGAACCGCCTGGCTCACCGTTCGCCTGGGATTCGCCGACATGCCGGCCGGTGCGAACACGGCGCAGCTTTTCGGTGTCTCCCTGCTATGCGGCATCGGTTTCACCATGAGCCTGTTCATCGGAGCCCTGGCTTTCCCTGCTTCGCCCGAACTCGGCGATGCGGTCAAGGTCGGCGTTTTCGCGGGTTCGCTGCTGTCCGCGACCACCGGTGCCCTGCTTCTGCGCCTCGTGTCCCGGAAGGCCGTCGGTCCGGCTCCTCGGTATGCGAAAGCCGATCGGAACGCGGCGTAAACCCGGTGGTCAACGAAGCTGACCGCCTGTATCCGCACCGACTGGCACGGCGGGATGAGACGAACTCATTGGCCGCGCTGTATCAGCAATTGGCGGAACCACCGAGTCATCCGTTGGGTCGATTATGACTCAAAGCTGAAGGGGCGCCGCGGTCAGCCGCGGCGCCCGTCAGCGTCAATCGAAGCTGAAGCCCTGATCCTTCATGTAGATGTTCTTTACCTTGCACCAGTCGACGCTGAACTTTTCCGATTCATAGCCGACCCAGTCCACCTTGAACGGAACGACGCAATTTCCTTCGTCGCTGCCCCAGTCCATTTCGGCGGATTCACCCGGCTTAAGCTTGAAGTTGATCCAGTTCTTGCTCCATGCCCCGCCTTCGAAGGTTCGGAAGCCGTTGATGACGTATTCCGACGACTTGTTGTGAAGGTTGAACTTGTAGGTGTCCGCGGCCTGGGCGGAAACAGACGCCCCGGCCAGCGCGGCGAAAACTGCGAGAAAAGCGAATCTGCGCACAGTCGACCTCGTCAGGAATAGGCCCGCCAAACACTGGCGGTAATCCGCATGATGACGAGACAACAATTCCCATGGAAGAGGGGATATGACGTTCGAGCTCAAGCGCAGCCCTGTCGCCAGTTGCCCTCCCGGCCGCTCCTCTTATGATTGGCGGCAACGACCGCATGGACGGTCTTGCAAGACGAAGGGTCTGGGACATGAATGACGCAACGGCGGGCTGGATCGACCTCCAGGCCGCGGACGGCCACCGGTTTCGCGCCTATCGGGCACCGGCCAAGGGCGAGGAAATCGGGCGCCTTATCGTGGCGCCGGAGATCTTCGGCATCAACCACCATATCCGCAGCGTGTGCGACGGCTTCGCCCAACAGGGCTTCACCGCCGTGGCGCCCGATCTGTTCGACCGTACCGAGCGCGGGGTGGAACTGGCCTACGACGATGCCGGCATCCAGCGGGGCATCGCGTTGAAGGGAGCGGTGCCGACCGCGGACGCCTTGCAGGACGTGGCGGCGGCGCTGGCCCATCTGGGCGGTGACGGGGCTGCGGCCATCGTCGGCTATTGCTGGGGCGGCAGCATCGCCTGGGCGTCGGCGGCGGTCCTGCCGGTGCGCGCTGCAATCGGCTATTACGGCGGCGAGATCGGCAAGACGCTGGACAGCGCGCCACGGGTGCCGACCCTGCTGCATTTCGGCGAGCAGGACCACGCCATCCCGCTGACGGTGGCGGAGGGGGTGCGGTCGCGTTATCCATGGCTGCCGGTGCATGTCTATCCGGCCGGCCATGGCTTCAACTGCGACGAGCGGGGGAGCTTCCATCCGGAAAGCGCGGTGCTGGCGCTTCGCCGGACCGTG
Organism: Azospirillum humicireducens; assembly: GCF_001639105.2. Classification (NCBI taxonomy): domain Bacteria; kingdom Pseudomonadati; phylum Pseudomonadota; class Alphaproteobacteria; order Rhodospirillales; family Azospirillaceae; genus Azospirillum; species Azospirillum humicireducens. The sequence continues at coordinate 502,626 of NZ_CP028907.1, read as the reverse complement.
GGGCTTCTGCGCGCGGTGTTCTGACCGAGCCGGTTCCGGCCTGCGGGTCCTTCCGCCGCCAGAGCCGAACCGGCCAGCGGCGGAAGGCCAGCAGCCCGATGCAGATCAGCGCATAGACCAGCGGCGCCGTCTGCCAGCCCTTCACCAGCATGAGGAAGTGCAGGCAGCCGGCCAGCCCGGCGACGAACACGCACCGGTGCAGGGCGCGCCAGCTTTTGCCGCCCAGCCGCTTGACCATGCCGTCGGTGGAGGTCGCGGCCAGCGCCGTCAGGATCAGGAAGGCGCCCATTCCGACCGTGATGTAGGGACGCTTGACGATATCCTTCCAGATTGCCGGCCAGTCGAAAAACTGGTCCAGCCCGACGTAGGTCGACAGGTGGACGGCGGCGTAGAAGAAGGCGAACAGCCCCAGCATCCGCCGGAAGCGCGCCAGCCCCGCCACCCCCGTCAGCATGCGCAGCGGCGTCAGCGCCAGGGCGATCAGCAGGAAGCGCAAGGCCCACAAGCCGCTGGCCTTGACGCTCTCCAGCACCGGCTCCGCCCCCAACTCGCCGGTGTAGGCGAGCCACATGGTCCAGACCAGCGGGACGAGGCAGAGGGTGAAGACGGCGGGCTTGGCCCAACGCGACGCGAGCGCAGCGTTGGCGCCGGCGCGCAGATCGACGCCGGCGGTGGCTGTGGGGGTGGCCATGGTCAGTAATTCGCCTTCAGGTCCATCCCGGCATAGAGCGACGCGACCTCTTCGGCATAGCCGTTGAAGGGCAGGGTCTTGCGGCGGGAGAATTCGCCGACGCGCCGCTCGGTCGCCTGGCTCCAGCGCGGATGATCGACCTCGGGGTTGACGTTGGAATAGAAGCCGTATTCGCGCGGCTGCGACTTGTTCCAGGCGGTCGGCGGCTGGTCCTTGACCAGGGTGATCTTGACGATCGATTTGATCGACTTGAAGCCGTACTTCCACGGGACCACCAGACGGATCGGCGCGCCGTTCTGATTGGGCAGAACCTCGCCATACATGCCGACGGCGAGCAGGCTCAGCGGGTGCATCGCCTCGTCCAGCCGCAGCCCTTCGGTGTATGGCCAATCGAGCACCCAGGAGCGGAGGCCCGGCATCTGCTTGGGATCGTTCAGGGTCTGGAAGGCGACATATCTGGCGTTGCCGGTCGGCTCCACCCGCTTCAACAGTTCGGCCAGCGGGAAGCCGACCCAGGGGATCACCATCGACCAGCCTTCGACGCAACGCAGGCGGTAGATGCGTTCCTCGATCGGGAATTTCAGCAGATCCTCGATGCCGATGGTCATCGGCTTGGCGACTTCGCCGCCGACGGCGATTTCCCAGGGGCGGGTCTTCAGCGTGCCGGCATTCTCGGCCGGATCGCCCTTGCCAGTGCCGAACTCATAGAAATTGTTGTAGGTGGTTGCCGACTTCATCGGCGTCGTCGGGTCGAACTTCGGATCGGCCGGCTTGATGGTGGTCGGCGCCTGGAACGAGGCGGCGAAGGCGTTGCCGCTCCACACCGGCAGGCTGCCCAGAGCCATCGCGGCGGCACCGCCGGCCATCAGGCTGCGCCGGGTCAGAAACAGGTCCCGCGGCGTCACCTCGTCCTCGCGGACCTGCGAGGCGGTGGGGAATTTGAACAGCATCGACCTCTCCCGAACGGACCATTCCTGCCAGTAACCATAGGTCTACGGCAGGCCGTCGGCAAATCACGCTCTCTACACGATTGCGTGAACTGCCGTCGGCGGGGGGGCAGCGGCGACCGAGCGGGATCACGATGGCGGGACCGCCGAGCCCGCCGCTGCGTGCAACCCGCCTTACCGGGAAGGGCAGAATATCCGCCGCCGGTCGGGGCGGTCCGAGCGCCGGCAGTCCGGCAAAGGAATGGGCCAGGACTGTGCCGCTGTTGCAGGCACGGATCCAGGAAAGCATGCAGTACATCGATGCCTGCATGGAAATCGTCCAGAGAATCATGATCAGGCCTTGGGCTGTGACGACTGTCGAATTGGTCTCGCCCTGCGGGAGATGGCTTTATGCCGCATGATCCCGCCATGGTTCGGATCTGTAACGAGGCCGGTCACTGAATCGTTCCAGTTCTTGTACGATGGTAGAGCAGGGCATTTTTGGACGGACGAGTTGGTGGTCGGTAGACCTTGTGTCAGCGAACAACGTGTCGTTGACTTGATCGGCCGTTGTTCCGTTTTTTGGTGAAAAACGCGTGATCAATGTCATCACGCTGAATAATCTCCAATATCCATCCTAAGTCATAGGCATGGCCAATAAGCCAGAAGTCATGACGCCTACCAAAGGCTAAATTGACCTGAATCGCCTTTACTTCATCGTGCGGGGGTGTAGGACTGCGCGGTCACTCGCCGGTTCAGGCTCGGGTGCGCGCAGACGGGTTGCGGGTACTCGATTTGCTGGACGAGACGGGTTGAATTTATTGGACCATGCATCCGGGATGATGCCGGGGCGGTCCATTGCTGTGGCGGAATGCGGTCCATGGTGGGCCGGCGCGTGGGCAAGGGGAACGGCATGACGGCGATGGTGGAAACGGCGGACGCGTTGGATCCGAAGGTTCTGCTCATGGCCTTGCGGCAGCTGCGCAAGGGCGATTTCTCCGTACGGCTGCCGCTCGACCTGACGGGTATGGACGGCGAGATCGCCGCCGCCTTCAACGATGTTGTGGACCTGAACCAGAACCTGACCAGGGAGGTCAGCCGGCTCAGCGTCGCCATCGGCAAGGAAGGCCGCATCAGCCAGCGCGCCAAGCTGAACAATGCGTCCGGCGGGTGGGAAACCTGCATCGACAGCATCAACGCGCTGGTCGGCGACATGATCCAGCCGACGACGGAGATCGCGCGCGTGATCGGTGCCGTCGCCAAAGGCGACCTGTCCAAGACCATGGCGCTCGAGATCGAGGGACGGCCGCTCCAGGGCGAGTTCCTGCGCACCGCCCGCAACGTCAACACCATGGTGGACCAGCTCGTCACCGTCACCACCGAGCTGACGCGCGTTGCGCGCGAAGTCGGCATCGAGGGCAAGCTGGGGGGACAGGCACAGGTGAAGGGCGTCGCCGGCACCTGGAAGGACCTGACGGAGAACGTCAACGTGATGGCCGTCAACCTGACCGGCCAGGTGCGCAACATCGCGGAGGTGACGACGGCGGTCGCCAAGGGCGATTTGTCCAAGAAGATCACCGTCGACGTGAAGGGCGAGATCCTGGAACTGAAATCCACCATCAACACGATGGTGGACCAGTTGAACAGCTTCGCCTCGGAGGTGACGCGCGTGGCGCGGGAGGTGGGCTCCGAAGGCAAGCTGGGCGGTCAGGCCAAGGTCGAGGGTGTCGGCGGCACCTGGAAGGATCTGACCGACAACGTGAACATGATGGCGGCCAACCTGACCGGACAGGTCCGCAACATCGCCGAAGTGACGACGGCGGTCGCGAAGGGCGACCTGTCGAAGAAGATCACCGTCGACGTGAAGGGCGAGATTCTCGAACTCAAATCCACCATCAACACGATGGTGGACCAGCTGAACAGCTTCGCCTCGGAAGTGACGCGCGTCGCCAGAGAGGTGGGCTCCGAAGGCAAGCTGGGCGGCCAAGCCCAGGTGAAGGGCGTCGGCGGCACCTGGAAGGACCTGACCGACAGCGTGAACATGATGGCGGCCAACCTGACGGGACAGGTGCGAAACATCGCCGACGTGACCACCGCCGTCGCGACGGGCGACCTGTCGAAGAAGATCACCGTCGATGTGAAGGGTGAGATCCTGGAGCTGAAATCCACCATCAACACCATGGTGGACCAGCTGAACAGCTTCGCTTCGGAAGTGACGCGCGTGGCGCGCGAAGTGGGTTCCGAAGGCAAGCTCGGCGGTCAGGCGAAGGTGGAGGGCGTCGGCGGCACCTGGAAGGATTTGACCGACAGCGTGAATTTGATGGCGGCCAACCTGACGGGGCAGGTGCGAAACATCGCCGACGTGACCACCGCGGTCGCGAATGGCGACCTGTCCAAGAAGATCACCGTGCCGGTGAAGGGCGAGATCCTTGAGCTGAAGAACACCATCAACACCATGGTGGACCAGCTGAACAGCTTCGCTTCGGAGGTGACGCGCGTGGCGCGCGAGGTGGGCTCCGAGGGCAAGCTCGGCGGTCAGGCGCAGGTGAGGGGCGTCGGCGGCACCTGGAAGGATCTGACCGACAGCGTGAACGCGATGGCGACCAACCTGACCGGTCAGGTCCGCAACATCGCGGAGGTGACGACGGCGGTCGCCAACGGCGATCTGTCGAAGAAGATCACCGTCGATGTGAAGGGCGAGATCCTGGAACTGAAGTCCACCATCAACACCATGGTGGACCAGCTGAACAGCTTCGCATCCGAGGTGACGCGCGTGGCGCGTGAGGTGGGGTCGGAAGGCAAGCTCGGCGGTCAGGCGCAGGTGAAGGGCGTCGGCGGCACCTGGAAGGATCTGACCGACAATGTGAACGCGATGGCGACCAATCTGACCGGTCAGGTCCGCAACATCGCGGAGGTGACGACGGCGGTCGCCAACGGCGATCTGTCGAAGAAGATCACCGTCGACGTGAAGGGCGAGATCCTGGAACTGAAATCCACCATCAACACCATGGTGGACCAGCTGAACAGCTTCGCCTCCGAAGTCGCCCGCGTGGCGCGCGAGGTGGGCATCGAGGGCAAGCTGGGCGGTCAGGCGCAGGTGAAGGGCGTTGCCGGTACCTGGAAGGATCTGACCGACAACGTGAACATGATGGCGGCGAACCTGACCGGGCAGGTGCGCAACATCGCCGAAGTCACCACCGCGGTCGCCAAGGGCGATTTGTCGAAGAAGATCACCGTCGACGTGAAGGGCGAAATCTTCGAGTTGAAATCCACCATCAACACGATGGTGGACCAGCTGAACAGCTTCGCTTCGGAAGTGACGCGCGTGGCGCGCGAGGTGGGTTCCGAAGGCAAGCTGGGCGGTCAGGCGAAGGTCGAGGGCGTCGGCGGCACCTGGAAGGATCTGACCGACAATGTGAACATGATGGCGGCCAACCTCACGGGTCAGGTGCGCGGCATCGCCAGCGTCGTCACCGCGGTCGCCGACGGCGACCTGAAGCGCAAGCTGGCGGTGGACGCCAAGGGCGAGATCGCGGCGCTGGCCAACACCATCAACGGCATGATCGACACGCTGGCGACCTTCGCCGATCAGGTCACCAACGTGGCGCGCGAGGTGGGCATCGAAGGCAAGCTGGGCGGTCAGGCCCGCGTGCCCGGCGCCGCCGGCCTGTGGAAGGACCTGACCGAAAACGTGAACCAGCTGGCCGCGAACCTGACCACCCAGGTGCGCGCCATCGCCGAGGTCGCGACCGCGGTGACCAAGGGCGACCTGACCCGCTCCATCACCGTGGAGGCGATGGGCGAGGTCGCGGCGCTGAAGGACAACATCAACGAGATGATCCGCAATCTTCGCGACACCACGCTGAAGAATGCGGAGCAGGATTGGCTCAAGACCAACCTCGCCAAATTCACCCGCATGCTGCAGGGTGAGCGCGATCTGGTCACCGTCTCCAACATGATCCTGTCGGAGATCGCGCCGCTGGTGAACGCGCAGCACGGCGTCTTCTATGTCGCCACCCGCGACCGCGACGAGCCGCTGCTGGAACTGGTCGCCTCCTACGCGCTGAAGGAACGCAAGAACCTGTCCAACCGCTTCCACCTGAAGGAAGGTCTGGTCGGGCAGTGCGCCTACGAGAAGAAGCGCATCCTGCTGACCAACGTGCCGCGCGATTACGTCTCCATCAGTTCCGGCCTGGGCGAGGCGCCGCCCTTGAACATCATCGTCCTGCCGGTGCTGTTCGAGGACGACGTCAAGGCGGTGATCGAGCTCGCCAGCTTCGGCCGCTTCAGCGAGACGCACCAGAGCTTCCTGGAGCAGCTGACCGAGAGCATCGGCATCGTGCTGAACACGATCGCCGCCACGATGCGTACCGAGGGGCTGCTGAAGCAGTCGCAGCGTCTGACCACCGAACTGCAGAGCCAGCAGGAGGAGCTGAAGACCACCAACGAGCGGCTGGAACAGCAGGCCGCCTCGCTGCGCAAGTCGGAAGAGCTGCTGAAGGCCCAGCAGGAAAAACTGACCACCACCAACGAGGCGCTGGAGGAGAAGGCCGAGCAGCTGGAGAAGCAGAACATCGAGGTCGAGCGCAAGAACCGCGAGGTCGTTCTTGCCAAGGCGGCGCTGGAGGAAAAGGCGGAACAGCTTTCCCTGACCTCCAAATACAAATCGCAGTTCCTGGCCAACATGAGCCACGAGCTGCGCACGCCGCTGAACAGCCTGCTGATCCTGTCGAAGCTGCTGGCCGACAACCCCGACACCAACCTGTCCGACCGTCAGGTGGAATTCGCCCGCACCATCCATTCCGCCGGCTCCGACCTGCTGGGCCTGATCAACGACATCCTCGACCTGTCGAAGATCGAATCCGGCACCGTCACGCTGGAAATCGGCGAGGTCGTGCTGGGCGACCTGCGCAACCATGTCGAGCGCACCTTCTCGCAACTGGCGCAGGAAAAGACGCTGGCCTTCACCATCGAGATGGACGAGGCGCTGCCGGCAAGCGTCCAGACCGACGAGAAGCGGTTGGCCCAGGTTCTGAACAACCTGCTGTCCAACGCCTTCAAGTTCACGGATGCAGGCGGCATCACCTTCCGCATCTCTCCGGCGACGGAGGGCTGGAGCGCCGCGCACCCGACGCTGAACACGGCGTCGTCGGTGCTGGCCTTCACCGTCATCGACACCGGTATCGGCATTCCCGAGGACAAGCAGCGCATCATCTTCGAGGCATTCCAGCAGGCCGACGGCACCACCAGCCGCAAATATGGCGGCACCGGCCTCGGCCTGTCGATCAGCCGCGAGATCGCCCGCCTGCTGGGCGGCGAGATCCGGGTGATCAGCAAGCCCGGTCAGGGCAGCGCCTTCACGCTCTACGTCCCGCGCAGCCACGACGCCGCAGAGGAGACCGCCATTCCGCCGGTCGCCGCGGTCAGCACGGTGCCGGCTCCCGCCGGTCTGCTGCCCAAGCGGTCGGAGGCGCTGATACGCCCTGTGGTGGCGTCCGGCCCGCAGGACGGGCTCGCCCTGCTCGACATGCCGGCCGGCGACGACCGCGACCGCCTGGGCCCCGGCGAGCCGGTGGTGCTGATCGTGGAGGACGACGCCACCTTCGCCTCGATCCTGCTCGATCTGGCGCGCGAAAAGGGCTTCCGCACCGTTCTGTCCAACGGCGGGGCGGCGGCGCTGCCGTTGGCGCGAAAATACCGGCCGGACGCCATTCTCCTCGACATCGGGTTGCCGGACATGGACGGCTGGGCGCTGCTTGACCTGCTGAAACGCGATCCGCAGACCCGCCACATCCCGGTCCATGTCATCTCCGCCAAGGACGAGCGGCGGCGCGGCCTGTCGATGGGCGCCTTCGACTATTCGGAAAAGCCGGTGGAACGCGAGGCGATCTTCGATGCCCTGAACCGGGTGAAGAGCTTCAAGGAACGCGATCACCGCAAGCTGCTGGTGGTGGAAAAGGACAACCCCCGGCCGGGTGCCGTCGCCACCTTGATCGGCAACGGCGATGTGGAAACCCACACCGTCACCTCGGTCGAAGCGGCGATGGCGGCGCTGTCGGCCGACCGCTTCGACTGCATGGTGCTGGACCTGTCCAGCCCGGCACTGCCCGGCCCCTCCGCCGCCGATTTCGAACTGGTGGAGTGGTTGCGCACCCGCGACACGCTCGCCTGGATGCCGGTTGTGGTCTATGTCGCCCCCGGCATCACGGCGGAGGACGAGGCGCGGCTGCGCCGGCTTGCCGAGACCGTGGTGCTGAAGAGCGCCCGGTCGCCCGCCGGCCTGCTCGACGAGACCGCGCTGTTCCTGCACCGCGCCGTCGACAAGCTGCCGGAGGACAAGCGGCGCAGCATCCTGGAGTTGCGCCGGAACGATCCCTCGTTGGCTGGCAAGCGGGTGCTGGTGATCGACGACGACATCCGCAACATCTTCTCGCTCGCCAGCGTGATGGAGGCCCACAGGATCGAGGTCCTGCATGCCGAAAGCGGCCGCGAGGGGATCGAGCGCCTGCGCGCCGACCCCGGTGTCGACGTGGTGCTGGTCGACATCATGATGCCGGAGATGGACGGCTACGAGACCATGCGCAAGATCCGCAGCCTCGACGAGTTCCGCAGCCTGCCGATGATCGCCGTCACCGCCAAGGCGATGAAGGGCGACCGCGACAAGTGCATCGAAGCCGGGGCGACCGACTATATCGCCAAGCCGGTGGACATCGACCATCTGCTGTCCCTGCTGCGGATCTGGACCGCCAAGGGCGGCAGGCCGCAGACGCGCGGCGGGGTTCCGGCATGACCCGGCGCAAGCTCCGCCCGGCGCGGGTCGCGCGGCGCAGGATGTTCGTGCCGCCGCCTGCCTTCCCTGTATCGGCGGTCCGCCAGACGCTTCTGCCGCCGGATGTGGCGCTGCCGGCACCCGCGCCGGTTCTGACTCCGGCACCGGCCGTCACGCCCGCACCGGCGGCCGGTGCCCCCGCGGGATGGGAAAGCATGACCACCGACTCTCCTCCGCAGCCCGACACGTCGGACGTGGCGATCCTGATCGTCGATGACGACCCGCGGAACCTGTTCGCCGTGCGTGAGACGCTGGAGGACATGGGGGCGCAGCTCGTCCTGGCGAGGTCGGGGGAAGAGGCGCTGAAGCACCTGCTGCGCCAGGATTTCGCGCTGATCCTGCTCGACGTCCACATGCCGGGAATGGACGGCTACGAGACGGCCGAACTGATCCGCCTGCGCGAGAAGTCGCGCCACATTCCCATCATCTTCCTGACCGCCATCAACAAGGACGAAACGCACATCTTTCGCGGCTATGCCAGCGGCGCCGTGGATTACATGTTCAAGCCGGTCGATCCGCACATCCTGAAATGCAAGGTGGCGGTCTTCGTCGACCTCTACCGCAAGACCGAGGCGGTGAAGCGCGAGGTCGAGGCCAAGCAACGCCTCCTGGACGAGAACGAGCGGGTGCGGCGCGAGATGCGGCAGGCCGAACAGGCGCTGCGCCGGTCGGAGGAGCGGCAGGCGCTGATCCTGGGGCAGCTGCCCATCGTGCTCTACACTGCCGATCTGACGTCGGGCATTCCCTTCCGCTACCTGTCCGACACGGTGCAGTCGGTGCTGGGCTGCCCGCCCGCCCGCTTCATCGAGGATCCCGGCAATTGGGAGGCGGGGATTCACCCTGACGATCGCAACCGCGTGCTGCGCCAGTTGGAGTCGGTTCACGACACCGGGCTGACGACGGTCGAATACCGCTGGCGCTGTCCCGACGGCAGCGAGCGCCATCTGCTGGACCAGGCGGTGGTGGTGTGCGACGAGGACGGCCGGCCGGCCGAGCTGTTCGGCACCATCCTGGACGTGACCGAGACGCGCCAGGCCCAGCGTCAGCTCGCCCACGCCCAGAAGATGGAGCTGGTGGGCCAGCTGACAGGCGGCATCGCCCATGACTTCAACAACATGCTGATGGTGGTGATCGGCAGCCTCGAACGGCTGGTCCCCGGCCTTGCCGACGATCCGAAGGCGGCGAAGCGGGCGGAGATGGCGCTGCAGGCGGCGCTGCGCTGTTCCGACATGACGCGGCGCCTGCTGACCTTCGCACGGCGCCAGCAGCTTCACCCGGAGCCGGTCGATCTCGGCGCGCTGGTCGCCGGCATGGGCGAGTTGATGGAGCGCACGCTGGGCGGCGGCGTCGCCATCGCCATCGAGGCGCCTTCGGCCGATGCGGGGCCGCTGTGGACCGCCTCGGTCGACCGGTCGCAGGCGGAATCGGCTCTGCTGAACCTCGTCATCAACGCGCGCGACGCCATGCCGGGCGGCGGCACCCTGCGCATCCGCACCGAGAACACCCGGTTCGAGGAAACCCAGTCCGCCCATGGCATGTCCGTCCCGGCGGGCGACTACATTCTCCTGTCGGTGTCCGACAGCGGATGCGGCATGGCGCAGGAGGTGCTGGAGCGCGCCTTCGAGCCCTTCTTCACCACCAAGGAGGCAGGGAAGGGCACCGGTCTCGGCCTTGCCATGATCCATGGCTTCGTCAAGCAGTCGGGCGGGCTGATCGGCATCGACAGCAGTCCGGGTGTCGGCACCACCTTCCGTCTCTACCTGCCGCGAGCCGCCGTCGACGTGATCAACGGCACGGCCTCGGACGAGGATGGCGCGGCCGAGGCATTCGCCGGCCGCGGCGAGACGGTGCTGGTGGTCGATGACGACGCCGACGTGCGTGCCGTTGCCGTCCAGGCCGTGGGTGGGCTGGGTTACCGCGTGCTGGAGGCCGATGGGGCGGAAGCGGCGCTGACCCTGCTGGATCGGCAGCCGGTCGATCTCCTGTTCACCGATATCGTGATGCCGGGCGGCTTGAACGGGCGCGAACTGGCCCGTGAGGGGCTGCGCCGCCACCCTGCGCTGCGGGTCCTGTTCGCCTCGGGCTATGCCAACGGAACCAGTGCGCCGGAGCACCAGGCCGGCGCCGCCCTTCCCGCGGACGACGGCACGGATCCCGGTGCCGTGCTTGGGGCCGTCTTGAGCCGGGCGGAGACACTGGCCAAGCCATATCGCGGTGGCGATCTCGCCCGCGCACTCCGCCGCGCGCTGGATCTGCAGTCCCCCCTCGCACCGGCGGAGGCCGTCCGGGGCTGACGAGTGGGGACGATGGCGGCGCCGTCCCACGCCGCCGGTTGTGCACATCAGGTCAGGTTCTGGTTCATGCTTTTGTCCGACGATGCGCTTTCCCTGCTTCGACGCTCGATCCGTTCGGTCTGGGCGCTCGAACTTCTGCTTCTGCTGCGCCGGGATCCCGGCCGCGACTGGTCGAACGCCGACCTCGTGCGGGAGTTGCGAGGCAGCGAACTGGTGGTGCAGGAGGCGCTTGGCGGCTTTCTCGGCGCCGGGCTGGTGGTGGCGCCGGCGGATGGTTGCCATCGCTACCATCCCGCCGCACCCATCCTCGACAAATGGGTCGAGGAGATCGCGCAGGCCTATGCCACCCGCCCCTCCGCCATCATCCGGGAGATCTTCGCCGCCCCCGGCAACAAGGTGCAGATCTTCGCCGATTCCTTCCGCTTCCGCCTCAACGACTGACGCCGGTGAATGACATGATCGCCGCTTTCCAATCCGACATCGTGGACCGATCCCCCTCTCCTTTAACCGGGAGAGCCGGGTGGGGGCGCTGACATGGACGTCGTGAAATCGGCGGTCTATCTGCTGTGCTTCGCCGCCAGCCTGATGTGCATGGTCCTGCTGCTGCGCAGCTACCTGCGGTCGCGCAGCCGGCTTCTGCTGTGGAGCACGCTCTGCTTCGTCGGGCTGGCGATCAACAACCTGCTGCTGTTCATCGACGTCGTCGTCCTGCCGACCCAGGTCGATCTGCTGCCGGTCCGCCAGGTCTCCGCCATGGCCGGCGTGGGCGTGCTGCTCTTCGGCTTCATCTGGGATGCCGAGTGATGCTGTCGACGAGCTACAGCTTCTTCACCGGGGCGCTCGCGGCCCTCTATGCGGTGGCCGGGCTGTTCTTCCTCAGCTTCTGGAAGCGCACGCGGGACGCGCTGTTCGTCTCCTTCGCGCTGGCCTTCGCCCTGCTGGCGCTGAACCAGACCGTGCTGGTGCTCGGCGGTCTGGAGCGGGAGGAGCAGAGCTGGGTCTATCTGCTGCGCCTGCTGGCCTTTCTGCTGATCATCGCCGCCATTGTTCGCAAGAACCTGGAAGGGCGGCGGCGTTGATCGCGGTTTACTTCCGGCCGTCGCCGAAGCGGCGGCAATCCCATTCGTCGGTCCCGGATTCGGCATGCCCGCCGTTGGAGGTGCGGTAGCGGGCATCGTCGCACTGGCCGTTGCCGGCATAGGGGCTGTAGCCGCCCCGGCCAGTGCGATAGCCGTTGCTATAGCCGTTCCCGTAATATCCGCTGTTGTCGTACCCGCCACGATGGCGTTGGTGCCGGTTGCGGCTGGAGTCATCATCGTCGTCATTGCCGGCGGTTGCGGCCAGCACGCCCAGCCCGACCACCGCCGCTCCGATCAGCAGGGCGCCCGCCATATCGTCGTTGCCGTTGCCGGCACAGCCGGGCAGGGCCAGCGAGGCAGCCAGGCAAGCGGCCATCACCGTCCTGCCGCCGAAAAACCTGTGCCGTGCCGCTGTATCCATCGCCGCCTCCGGGACCAAAGAGCTTCATTTACGCATGAACACATGAGTGGAGTTTTTCATCCGTTACCATTATGATTTCTGTTTAGAAATATTTAGACCGCAGCATTCCCGCTTTCCAGATGCATACGGGAGGCTTACGGCGGGACTTGGCCCGACCGGCGGGAAGCCCTATGGTTCGGCCAGCTGTCGCCAATATCGGGAGTGCGTGGATGTACACCGCCAGGATCCTGCTGCTCGGCTCCGGTGAGCTGGGCAAGGAATTCGTCATCGCCGCCAAGCGGCTGGGCTGCGAGGTCATCGCCTGCGACAGCTACGCCAACGCCCCGGCGATGCAGGTCGCCGACCGGGCGGAGGTGTTCTCCATGCTCGATGCCGACGCCCTGCGCGCCGCCATCGCCAAGCATCGTCCGGACTTTATCGTGCCGGAAGTGGAGGCGATCCGCACCGAGGTGCTGCACGAGTTCGAGGATACCGGCACCATTGTCGTGCCGTCGGCCCGCGCCGCCACCATGACGATGAACCGCGACCGCATCCGCGAGGTCGCCGCGACGGAACTGGGCCTGCGCACCTCGCGCTACCGCTATGCCGAAAGCCTGGACGAGGTCCGTGCCGGAGCGGAGCACACCGGCTTCCCCTGCGTCGTCAAGCCGGTGATGTCGTCGTCGGGCAAGGGGCAGAGCACGGTGCAGGATGCCGCCGGGCTTGAAGCCGCCTGGGACTATGCGGTGGCGAACATGCGCGGCGACCGCCGCAAGGTGATCGTCGAGGAGTTCGTCGCCTTCGACTACGAGATCACGCTGCTGACCGTCCGCACCCGCGACGGCATCCTCTATTGCGAGCCGATCGGCCACCGTCAGGAGCGCGGCGACTACCAGGAATCCTGGCAGCCGGTCGCCATGCCGCAGGCGATGCTGGACGACGCCAAGGCGATGGCTGCCCGCGTCGTCGACAATCTCGGCGGCTACGGCATCTTCGGCGTCGAGTTCTTCGTGACGGCCGACGAGGTCGTCTTCTCCGAACTGTCGCCGCGTCCGCACGACACCGGCATGGTCACGCTGCTGTCGCAGAATCTGTCGGAGTTCGAACTGCACGCCCGCGCAATCCTGGGCCTGCCGATCCCCAACATCGTCTGCCATGCTCCGTCGGCCTCCGCCGTCATCCTGGCCGACCGCGAGGCGGAGAGCTTCCGCATTGAGGGGCTGGCCGATGCGCTGAGCCTGGGCAGTGCGGAGCAGGAGGTCGACGTCCGCCTGTTCGGCAAGCCGACCACCCGCAAGAACCGCCGCATGGGCGTGGCGCTCGCCACCGGCACCGATACCGATGACGCGCGGGCGCGGGCCAGGCAGGCGGCGGACAAGGTGACGATCCGGTATTGACCGGCTAATTATGAGGAAGCCGCGCTTTCAGGCCCGATGTCCGCATGGCGTCGGGCCTGAACCAAGCGATCAAGGCGCCGACCGCGGCGGCAGCACCAAGGCAGAGGCAGACGAACCCGGTTGCAGGAAGGCCCAACGCGTCGAGCTGCGACCAATCCACCAGGCAGGAAGCTCCCGTCCAGTCGTAGTATTTGTTCGACCCCGACTTGGTGGCACAACCGCTGAACAGGGACAGTTGCAGCCCCCATCCCAGCACGCCGAGCATGACCGAAGCGCAAGCGAGCGCGCGCAACCCTGCTCGCCAGGGGAGGAGGCTCCAACCGGTGGCCATCGCAAAGGAGATGGGGGCCGCCAAGATATGCAGGTACCAGCCGGGCGTACCCGCTCCGCGGCCGGTTTCGGCAATCACCGTCAGTAGGTGATAGCCCAACCCGCCGATCACCGGGCCGACGATGAAGAGGGGCAGGAAACAGGCAGGGGCCTTGGCGAAGCGGCTGGGACGCAAGGCGGCGATCCAGCGACCGACCGTCAGAACAACCAGGGTTGCGGTGGCAAGCAACAGATACTCGGGCGGCTGCGCCAAGGACCATGTTCCGGCCCAGATGTAGCTGCCGAAAATAGCGGCAAGGCCACGCACGAATGCGAAGATGGAGAAGTTCTGCTCAAGTCCGGCTTTCAATCCGATTCCATGGGCAAGGCGGATGAAGTCGTTGGTGCCCAGAAGATTATCGAACAGCAGCAGGTTACGCAGATACCATGCGGCTCCGATGAATCCGGCGACGGTGGCGCACGACACAAGATCCCGCAAATGCTCGGGTCGCCGTTCGTGCAGCCATCGAACGGCGAGAAACGCCAGAACGCCGAAGGAAATCGGGACGAAGAACGCTTTCGTCAGCAGCCCGGCCGCCAAGGCAAGACCCAGCAGCGGCATGGACCATCTGTGCCGTCGCGGCGAAAGCGATTGCAGAAGCAAAGCCCAGATCGTTCCCATCAGCAGGAGGCAAAGGCTGTCATTGCCCAACCGTGCCATTTCCGGAAAAAATTGCGGCACCAGAAACGGATAGGCTGCCATGAACGGGGCGGCGATTGTGGCCTTCTCCGGCAGATGACGTTGCGTTGCCAGAACGCCGATGGCCAGTCCGGCGAATGCCAAGATCCAGGAGGTAAGGCGTAGAATAAAAAGATGCGTCACCCAGTCAGTGCTTTTGCTCAACAAATAAACAGGAGCCAGGATTCCGTAGTAAAGCGGTGGATGCTGAGCTTGCCAATTCAGCTCCCGCCCCTGACGAAATGAGCGTTCTGTAGTCTCCGCAATGCTCGTGCGATCCATCTCACGATAGGATCTGTAGGTTGGTCGTCCGGTGTTGTCGAAAGGCGGAGTGGTTGTATAGGGCATCGGTCCGGGATAGGCATCCACATCCGCCGAAACATGATCCCGGCCATAAAGAGGAATCGAACCGGTCTCCGCAATTTGCTGGATCGATGACCAATGCGCGTATTCGTCGAACCCTTCCCATGGCGGCAGGAAAGTCAGTTGCGCGACGCCAATCAGGGCGACCGCGATCAGTAACATTCGCGTCACGAAACCATTGATTGCTTGTTTGTTATGCATCATCGCACGATCTCATAAAACTGAAGATTCTCAGCCATTTCTAATTCAGAAGCCTCGTAAGCGAGTAAGAGAGAATTTGATAAATCAGCTTTCCCGTGGGCATTTTTAAAGATTATTGTTTGCGCGGCTCGCTGAGTTGATGTCCTTTCCACACATTTCCCATCAGGACGTCATCGCGATCATGGCAGCGGTGGTGTCTTCGCTCAATCCCGCTGCCCGGCCGGTGGTGGTTAGCGGAGCGGTCGCGCGGCCTTCGCGCAAGCCGAAGGTCACATAATGGGTGGCAGCCGCCAGCTCACTGCTCCCCAGCGCGCGCTGAACATCCGGATTCCGCGCCAGATAGGCGGCGGCGTTGAAGCTGGTCGACCGCCCTTCCAACCGGCCATTGCGGGCGTAATGCATGGCGGCAGCTGTCGTATCGGCCCCGAATGCCCGGATCAGGTCGGGATTGGCCGCGAGGTACGACATAGAGTTGAACGTTGTGATGCGGTTCTCTAGCCGGCCGTGCGTTATGTAATGGGTCATTGCCGCCCCGGTATCGGTGCCGAAGGCGGCGGCGAGGTCCCGATTGGCAGCGAGATATGCCGCAGCATTGAAACTCGTCGAGCGGTTCTCGGAATAACCGAATTGCACGTAATGTGAAAATGCCGCCGCACCATTGATGCCGAAGGCGGCGGCAAGATCCCGATTGGCGGCAAGATAGCTCAGGGCATCGAAGCTGCCGGCGCTGGATGCGGCAACCGTCCTGTCATAAAAGCGGACATATTCGACATTGCTCAGAATATCGGAGCCGTAGGTCCGATCAAGAACTGCTGCCCGCTCGCCATAGGCGATCAGTTTGCCCGCTGCGTAATATTGGTTGCTGATTACGGTATCCGTATTGTCGCCACCGTCCAGCGTGTCCGTCCCATAGCCGCCACTGATCAGGTCGTTCCCGTTCCCGCCACCGATATAATCGTTGCCGCTATAGCCATAGAGAGTGTCGTCGAAAGAAGAACCGAAAATCTGGTCGTTGCCAGATAGAATTGTTTGCTGATTGAGAGAACTGGCGAGGCTGTAAATGCTGTAGAATCTCAGATCCATGTCGGTGAAGGACAGCAGCATCCTGCCACCCGGCAAAGACGCCGTCAGTGATGATATCGTTCCGGAAGCCCCGTAATCTGAAATGCTGAACCATCCGGTTATACTGGCATCCAAGACTGGAACGTTGTTTGACGTGTACCGGAACGAAATATGACTCGGACCTTGAGATGTGAGGTAGTAATTGTCAAATACAATGCCCGTTGTATCGCCGTATCCCGCCAAATTGATTGCAATATTTGCAGAAACAACGGTCATTCTGTGATCCTATCCGGGTCAGCGGACGGATTCCATCTCCTCCGATTCGGGTGTCGAGAGGATGTTGTCCGCAGAAATCATATAAAACCTTTACCGATGCAATCTGAGAATGTCCAGGTGGAAAACCTATATGTCAGTCCGTGTATTTGGACGCCTCTACCGCCCCAGCAGCCGGTCCACCCGCCGCAATGCCGGGAACATCGCCGCCCACAGCCCGGCCAACCCGATCGCGCCTACACCGCCCAGCACCACTGTCGGCACCGCACCGATCATCGCCGCGACGCTGCCGGATTCGAATTCGCCAAGTTGATTGGACGCGCCGATGAACAGCGAGGTGACGGCGCCGACCCGGCCGCGCATCTCGTCGGGGGTGGAGAGCTGGATCAGCGTCTGGCGGACGAACATGCTGACCTGATCGGTGGCGCCGACCGCCAGCAGGGCGATGAAGGACAGCACCGGATCGGTCGACAGGCCGAAGGCGATGGTGGCGGCACCGAACCCCGCCACCGCGATCAGCATCCAGCGCCCGGCATGGCGCTTCACGCCCCAGCGGGTGATGACCATCGCCATGGCGAGCGCCCCCAGCGCCGGGGCGGAACGCAGCAGGCCCAGCCCCCAGGGCCCGACGAACAGCACATCGCGCGCATAGATCGGCAGCAGCGCCGTCGCCCCGCCCAGCAGCACGGCGAACAGGTCGAGCGAGATGGCGCCCAGGATCTCCGGCCGGCTGCGGATGAAGGCGGCGCCGGCCAGCATGCTCGACAGGCTCATGGCGCGCCTGGTCATGGTGACCGGGCGCGGCCGGCAGGCGGCGATCAGCAGGACCGACAGCACCAGCATCGCCGTGCTGACGCCATAGACCGCCGCCGGCCCAGCAATGTAGAGCAGCCCGCCAAGCGCCGGGCCGGAGATCTGCGCCACCTGCACCCCCGACGACTGCCAGGCCACGGCGTTCGGCAGATCCTCCAGCGGTACTGTCGCCGACAGGATCGCCTGGTTGGCCGGTCCTTCGAAGGATTTGGCGAGGCCGATCAGCGCCACAACGGCGAAGATCGCGTGGGGGGACAGTGCGCCCGCCATGGTCAGGAGGAAGAGGGCGGCGACCGCCGCCATTTCGACGGACAGGGCGCCGAACAGCACCGTCTTGCGGTCGTTGTTGTCGACCACATGGCCGGCCACCAGGACCAGCGCCAGGGTGGGCAGGAACTGGAACAGCCCGACCAGACCGAGGTCGAGCGGGTTGTCGGTCATGGCATAGACCTGCCAGCCGACAGCAACCACCTGCATCTGGATCGCCAGCATCGAACAGACCCGCGCGCACCAGAACAGAGCGAAGGCGCGGTGGCGGAAGGCGGACCGGAAGCTGTCTCCGGCCGCAGGCACGCTGGTCATTCAGACTGGCTCCAGAAGTGTGGCGAGCCCCAGCCCGCCGCCGATGCCGAGCGTGGCGAGCCCCCGACGGGGCGACATGCCCACCGCAGGGAACAGCAACTCGGTGAAGAGCCGCGTCACCAGGATGGCACCCGACGCGCCAAAGGGATGGCCGAGCGCCAGCGCGCCGCCGCCGACCGACACACGGGACGGATCGATGCCCAACGCGTCGAGACTGGCCAGCACCTGGGAGGCGAAGGCCTCGTTGAATTCGATCAGGTCGACGTCGGCAACCGACAGGCCGGGGTTGCGGGCCAGCAGCCTGTTCACCGCCGGAATCGGGCCGGTGCCGAGCAGGTTCGGATCCACGCCGGACGCTGTGCTGTCCACCACCGCCAGCCCATGGGTCAGGCCGAGTTCGCGGAACTTCCGCTCCGACACCACCGCCACCACGGCGGCGCCGTCGTTGACCGGACAGGCGTTGCCGGCGGTCACGGTGCCGTCCGGCCGCAGGATGGGGCGCAGTGCCGCCAGCTTTTCGAGGCTGGTATCCGCGCGCGGGCACTCGTCGCGGACGATGAGGCGGCCGTCGCGCAGGGTGAGCGGCACGATCTCGCGGTCGAACCGTCCGGCGGCCTGGGCGGCGACCGCCTTGCGGTGGCTGTCCAGGGCGTAGCGGTCCTGCCGGGCCCGGTCGATCCCGTATGCCAGGGCGACATTCTCCGCCGCCTCGATCATCGACGGGTCGCCGATCTCGTCGGGGGCGAAGCGGGCGCGGTCGTAGAAGGCCGGGCTGCGGTAGAGGCTGGACGGCTTGGCGACGCGCCAGGGGGCCGTGCTGGTGCTTTCCACCCCGCCGGCCAGCACGACGTCGCAGGCGCCGGACTGCACCAGCCGGGCGGCGAGGTTGACCGCCTCCAGCCCGGACCCGCACTGCCGGTCCACCGTGACGCCCGGCACGGACACCGGCAGCCCGGCCGCCAGCGCCGCCAGCCGCGCGACATTGCCGCCGGGTCCGACCGCGTTGCCCAGCAGCACCTCATCCACCTCGGTCGGATCGATGCCGGCATCGGCCAGAACCGCCCGGATGACCGGTGCGGCGAGGTCCTCGACCGCAAACTCACGCAGGGCGCCGCCGATGCGGCCGACCGGAGTCCGGCGCGCGGCGACGATGATGGGACGGTTGTTCACTCCACCACCTCCAAGCCACCGCCCTTCGCCCGCTCACGCACATCGCCGCGGGCGATCTTGCCGCTGCCGGTCAGGGGCATATCGGCGGCCGCGAAGACACGCCGCGGCGCCTTGTAGGCCTCCAGCCGCTCCTGGCACCAGCCGCGAAGCTCCGCCAGTGAAGCGCGCCCGGCTCCGCGCCACCAGATCACCGCGGACAGGGTGTCGCCCCAATAGGGATCGGAAAGGCCGAACACCACCGCCTCCGCCACCGCAGGATGGGCGCGCAACGCTGCTTCGACCTCTGCCGGATAGACGTTCAGCCCCCCGGTGATGACCATGTCGCCGGCCCGTCCGGCCAGCCGCAGCCACCCGTCCTTGTCGATCCAGCCGTAATCGCCCACCGTGCCCCAGCCATCCCGCTCGCGGTAGCCGGCGTCGTCGGTGGGACCGAGATAGCCGTCGCTCAGCATCGCGCTGCGCACCCAGACGGTGCCGGGCCGGCCGCGCTCGACCGGGGTGCCGTCGTCGTCGCGCAGGCACAGTTCCACCCCATGGAAGGGGCGGCCGACACTGTCCGCGGGGGCGCCTTCCAGCGAAGAACGCAGACTGACGAAGCTCAACTCCGACGCACCGTAATACTCCAGCACCGCCGCATCGGGGCAGAATGCGGCCAGCCGCTCATGCACCGCGGGCGCCAGCTTGGCGCCGGAGCAGACCACCCGGCGCAGGGCGGGGAAGCGGCGGCCGTCGCGTGCCGCCGCATCGAGGATGCCGACCAGCATCGTCGGCACCAGCACCAGCGTGGTGACACCGGACTCCACCAACTGTCTGGCCGCGTCGGCGGCGTCGAATTTCGGCTGCACCCGGATCGTGGCGCCGGCGGACAGCCCTTCCACCGCGCCGTAGAGCCCCAGGCCATGGACCAGCGGCCCCGGCACCAGCACGACATCGTCCTGTCCGATGCCGAACTCCACACGGCTCGCCTCCAGCGTCGCCAGCCAGGAGCCCTGGTTGCGGATGAAGGCCTTGGGTCGCCCGGTTGTGCCGGAGGTGAAGCCGACCAGGAAGGGAGTCTTCGGGTCGACCGCCGGAATGGACCAGCCCGCCGGCTGTGCGGCCATCCAGGCGGCGGCCGTCTCCGTTGTCAGGTGCAGGTCGGGACGGAAGGTGTCGAGCGCGGCGGTGATCTGCGCCGTGCTCCATTTCGGGTCGAACAGCCCGACGATGCCGCCGGCCGCGACGATGCCGAGGAACAGCGCCGGCAGTTCCGCCCGGTTGCCGAGGCTGAGCGCCACGCGCGGCGGCTCTCCGTCCCGGCGCAGGACGGACACACCGGCGCCGGTCCGCCGCACCTGATCGAGCAGGGAGGCGTAGGACACGGCCACGCCGTCCAACAGCAGGGCAGGATGGTCGGGGGTGAGCCGGGCCGCCAGCGCGAAGGGGCGGGCGAGGTTGTCCGCCCCACGATAACCGACGCTCAAGGACGGTCGATCAGGAGCCATTCTCTCAGGCATGGATCGGCAGGATACCGGCACGGCGGACGCCGGCCGCGGCGACGGCGGCGATACCAGCCTTGATCAGATCGCCCGGCACGAAGGCCAGAGAGCCGAAGACTGCCTTCTCGATCGGCAGCCCGGCGACCAGCCACAGCCAGGGAATGCCGCCGGCATAGACGACCAGGATCCCGCCGAGGACGCTGACGGCGAACAGCCGGATCGGATTGGCGTTGGTGGCGAAGCGCTCCGCCAGCCAGCCGGTGACGAAGGCGGCGACAGGCCAGGACAGCACGAAGCCGCCGGTCGGCCCCAGCAGCACGCCGATGCCTCCGCGCCCGCCCGCCAACAGCGGCAGACCTGCGGCCACCAGCAGCACGAACAGCAGGGCGGCGATGCCGCCGCGCTTGGCGCCCAGGATGGTGCCGGCCAGCATGACGCCCAGCGTCTGGGCGGTGACCGGCACCGGCAGGAAGCCGAGCGGGATCGGCGGCGCCATGCCGAGGCCGCCCAGCAGAGCGGCGAACAGGGCGCAGAGGACGAGGTCGCGGGTGGACAGCATTGCAGACGCTTCCTTCGGCTGGTGGCGTTATCGTTGGGTGCTGGTGTTCGTCGTGGCTTGTGAACCGGAGTCCGCCGGATCGTAGCCGCGTGCTTCCAAAGCGGCGGTCAGATCATCGGCCATGGTGAGGATCTTGACCAGCAGCGGAACGAACAGGGCGGCTATGTTGCGCTCGACGCCGCGGGCGCGCTGTGCCATCCGCACCTCGCGCACCTGCTCGCCCAGCAGGGGGATGAAGCGGATGGTCAGCGCCAGCATCAGCGCCAATTTGGCCGGGTTGACCCCGACCGGGCGCAGCAGGCCGAACAGACGCTCGAACAGATCGACCATGTCCGTGACGCGGGTTGTCAGCGTGACCAGGGTCGCCAGCAGGATCAGGGCGGCGAAGCGGGCGATGGCGACCGCCGTCTCCTCCCAACCGCCGCCAGCCAGAAGGGCCTGAACGCCGAACAGCAGGGTCAGCATGACCACCGGCGCCCGCAGATCAGCCAGGACCCGGCCAGCCGGAAGCCTCGCCGCGGCAAGAACCGCGGCTCCGGTCAGTCCGGCGGCCGCTGCCCCCCAGGCACCGGGCAATGTCAGCACGACGGCGGTCACCAGCAACAGACCGCCCAGCTTCGCCCCCGCCGGCAGGCGGTGGATGACCGACTCCCGATGCAGGTAGAGCCCCAGCATCAGCCGAGCCGCTCGATATAGGCCGGCACGGTTTCGGCCGGCGGGCCGTCGGCGACGATACGGCCATCCTCCAGCACCAGCGCCCGGTCGAAGTCCTTCACCATGTCCAGGTCGTGGGTGACGACAATCACCGATTGCGGCAGTCCGCGCAGCAACTCGATCACCTTGCGGCGGTTGCGAAGGTCGAGCAGCGTCGTCGGCTCGTCGAAGACGACATAGGCCGGCTCCAGCACCAGCACCCCGGCGATGGCCAGCAGCTGTTTCTCGCCGCCGCTCATCTGGTGGGCCGGCTGGTGCCGGTAGCGGTCGAGGCCGTAGCGCTCCAGCGCTCCGGCAACGCGGCGGACGATTTCGTCCTTCGGCAGCTTGCGCGCTTTCAGCCCGAAGGCGATGTCCTCCTCGACCGTCGGGTAGACGATCTGGGTGTCGGGATTCTGGAAGACGAAGCCGACCCGCTGGCGCACTGCGCGGCCATCGGTCCGCGTGTCCAGCCCATCCACCGTAACGCTGCCGGCGGTCGGCAGGATCAACCCGTTCAACAGCCGCGCCAGCGTGCTCTTCCCCGACCCGTTTCCGCCGAGAATGGCGATGCGCCGCTCTGTCAGCCGCAGCGACAGGTCGTGCAGGACGGGACGGTCGCCATAGGCGTGGCTGACGGACCGGAGTTCGATCATCGACGGGCGCAGGGCTTTCGCGTTGCAGTTCTGTTGCATGTGCGAAAGGTTCTTAGCGGGTTTGTTTGCGGGGTGCCAGCGGGAAGCAAGTGCGCACGGATCTCCGGAGCAGTGCGCTTGCCACAGATCAACCGCAATCCGATCGCTCGACGACCCAGATACGGTCGCCCGGAAGGGTGGCGGGCATCGCATCGAAACCACCCAGTTCCGACAGGACGCGAAAGCCGTGCCGCTCGAACAGCGACCGCATTTCGTCCGGAGCGCACCAGCGCAATTCCAGAACCTCGTCCTTGCTTTTCAGAACCCTGTTGTCCTTGTCCAATATCTCGTAGCCGACCGTGAATTCGGCGACCTTCCGGACTTGGTCCACCTTGTCGCTCTTGAAGGTCCGGGCGACATTGAAGGGAGTTCCCTCCAGGTTCACCAGGATCCTGCGGTTCTGATTGGCCGGCCTCAGGCGGCTGCTGTTGTCGGACGCCCCCCAACAATCGATGATCGCCCGGCCTCTATCGGACAGATGCCGATGCAATCCGTCCAGAAAGCGGCTCCTGTCCTCGTCGGTCAGGAGAAAATTGAAGATCCGGTAGGGCGCGATCGCAAGATCGGTGCGGCGGCCGAGGTCGAGGGCGCGAATGTCCGCCTGTATGAAGGAGGTGCGGTTCTTCACCGTCTCGTCCGCGGCATCACGCTTGCGCTGGGCAACCGCGAGCATGTCACAGGACAGGTCGACACCAATAACCTCGTGCCCGGCTTCGGCAAGAGCGAAGGTCAATCGCCCGGTCCCGGCACCGATATCCACGATCGGCGTTCCGGTGCCGATCGCGAGTGTCCGATAGAATGTCGCTTCGTTCTCCGGACACAGCGCGCCGTCGATCAGGTCGTACAACGCGGCGCTGAAGCTGCCCTGGCCGTAATATCGCTCGCTCATTCCGCCTGCCGCCATTCGGTCCGACGAAAACTCCCCTGTCGGAGCTGCCGGGGCCGCAGTTATTCACATCCGCCCCCGATCCGACAAGATCATCGTCTCAGGTCCGATCGCGGATCGTCAGAAACTGTTCCGCTCGTGATAGGTTTGCAGGAACTGCTGCACCCGCGGTTCGCTGGATTCATGGAAAACCTCGCGCGGGGTGCCGAAGGCGGCAATGCGGCCATGGTCGAGAAAGGCCACCTTGTCGGCGACGTTGGCGGCGAAGCCCATCTCGTGCGTCACCACCACNCGTCGAACAGCATCAGATGGGGTTCCATCGCGATGACGCGGGCGATGGCGACTCGCTGTTGCTGGCCGCCGGACAGGCGGGCGGGATAGCTGTCGGCCTTGGCGGCGAGACCGACGCGGTCCAGCATCCGGCGGGCATGGGCGGATGCTGCGGCCTTGTCCATGCCGCGGACCTGCACCAGCGCCTCGGCCACATTCTCCAGCGCGGTCATGTGGGGCCACAGGTTGAACTGCTGGAACACCATGCCGACGTTGCGGCGCAGGTCCCGCAGGTCGCGGTTTGACAGCCGTCGGCGCGGCGTGTCCTCGGTGTAGCCCACCAGCTTGCCTTCGATGCGGATTTCCCCGCGGTCGTAGACCTCCAGGAAGTTGACGCAGCGCAGCAGCGTGCTCTTGCCCGATCCGCTGGGGCCGATCAGGCAGACGACCTCAGATTTGTTCACGGTCAGGTCGATGTCGCGCAGCACCTCGTTGGTGCCGAAGCTCTTGCTGACGCCACGGATGGAAACCATCGGCTGGGGATCGCCGGAGGTTGCGGAGCGGGGCGGATTGGCGGTTTCGGATACGGCGGTCATCACGCCCTCGCGGTTGCGGTCTTGGTCGCGTCCCCTTGCGGCGACGCATGGGTGAGGAAACGGGTGACGCGGGCCTCCAGCCGGCGGCCCAGGCGCGACACCACCTCCACCAGCAGCCAATAGAACAGCGCCATGCCGACGATGGTCTCGAAGGTGGCGAAGGTCTCCGCCGCCATCGTCTGCATCTCGTACATCAGTTCCGGCACGGTGATGATCGACAGCACCACCGTCTCCTTGGTCAGGATCGCCATCATGTTGACGATGGCCGGGATGGTCGACACCAGCATGGCCGGCACGATCACCCGGCGCAGGATGGAGCTGTAGGACATGCCGAGGCTGAGCGCAGCCTCCACCTGTCCCTTCGGCACCGCCTGATAGCCGGCGCGGAAGATCTCGGCGAAATAGGCGCTGCCATAGATGCCAAGGCCGAGGATGCCGGCCGCCGTCGCCTCCAGCCGCAGGCCGATGGACGGACCGCCGCTGTAGAGCAGGAACAACTGGATCAGGAAGGGCGTGCCGCGGATCACCTCGATATAGGCGCGGATGACCCAGCGCAGCGGCTTCACCGGGATCTGGCGCAGCAGCAGCAGGACGAAGCCCAGCACCATGCCGATGAGGCAGCCGGCGCCCCAGCACAGGATGGTGACGCCGAAGCCGCGCAGCAGCGCCGGGCCGTACTGGACGAGAAGGGAAAGGTCCAACATCGGGTCAGGCCTGTTGCAGGCGGCGTTCGACCAGCGTGCCGAACAGGGCCAGCGCGCCGTTGATCGCCAGATAGATGACGCCGGCCGCGAGATAAATCTCGAGCGGGCGGTAGTTGGCGGCCGAAATGGTCTGGCTGGTCCGTGTCAGCTCGGCCACCCCGACGACGGAAATCA
The DNA here is from genome assembly GCF_001639105.2 of Azospirillum humicireducens. Lineage (NCBI taxonomy): Bacteria > Pseudomonadati > Pseudomonadota > Alphaproteobacteria > Rhodospirillales > Azospirillaceae > Azospirillum > Azospirillum humicireducens. The sequence goes on along the minus strand of NZ_CP028907.1, from coordinate 477,443 downwards.
GCGAGGATGCCTTCAACAGAAGGATCAGCTCGTTGACCAGCGCCGGAACCGAGATGCGGAAGGCCTGCGGCAGCAGGATGCGCGTCCAGATGGCCGATCCGGGGAAGCCCAGCGCCAGCGCCGCTTCGGACTGGCCGTGCGGGACGGCGTTCAGCGCGCCGCGGTAGATCTCCGACACATAGGCGCCCGACGCGAGGCCGAGCGCGGCGATGGAGGCGACCAGCGGCGGCACGTCGATGCCGATCAGCGGCAGCATGTAGTAGATCAGCAGCAGTTGGATCAGCAGCGGCACGCCGCGGAAGAAGCTGACATAGACGCCGCCCGCCATGTCCGCCGCCCGGCCGCCGGACTGCCGCGCCACGCAGACGGCGAGGCCGATCACCTGCCCCAGCAGCACGCCGAGCAGCGAGACCCAAACGGTCGTGACTGCCGCCCCCAGCAGATGGGGAAGGGCGTCGATGATGACGCTGAACTTCATGGAAGGGCCTTCGTCGAACGATCCCGTCCCTCTCCCGGTACAGGAGAGGGACGGTCATGCGTGCCTTACAGCTGCGGTTCCGGAACGGAGGTCGGCAGTTCCTGCGCGACGCCGAACCACTTCTTCTGGATGGTCGCCATGCGGCCGTCCTTCTGGATCTTCACCAGCGCGGCGTTGACCGCCTCGACCAGGCTCTTGTCGTCATCGCCGAGGCGGCCGACCCATGAGAAGTAGGAGGGCTTGCCGAAAGGCGGCAGCACGACGGCGAAGGTCTCCTTGCGCTGGGCGGCGGCGAAGGCGAGGTTCGGCAGCGAGTTGACCGAGGCATCGATGCGGCCGGCGGCCAGATCGGCGTAGGACTGGTTGCTGTCGACATATTCGCGCACGTCCGGCGGGGTCGGCAGGGTCTGGCCGAACTCCTTGACCTGGGCCAGCTGCGAGGTGCCCTTGCCGCCGCCGACCTTCTTGCCGGCGATGTCCTGCGGCTTGTTGATGCTCTTGTCGTCGGCGCGCTTCATGATCGCGGCGGTCGCCTCGGAAATCGGAACGGTGAAGGCGTAACGCTTCATGCGCTCCTTCGTGATCGTCACCGGGGCGATGACCAGATCGAACTTCTTGGCTTCCAGGCCGGGCAGGACGCTGGTCCAGGGCAGGTCGATGTACTTGGCCTTGACGCCCAGCTCCTTCGCCACCTCGTCGATCAGGTCGCGGTCGACGCCCTTGTATTCGTTGTTCTCAAGGAAATCGAAGGGCGGGAACTGCATCTCGGTGGCAACGGTGAGGACACCGGCCTTCTTCACGTCGGCCAGCGTGTCGGCCATCGCCGTGCCGGCGGCGGCACCGGTCACCAGCAGCGTGGCGCCCAGCAGCGCCGCCTTGAACATCGTCCGAACCATACCCTTGCTCTCCATCGTGAGTGGTCCCCTGTCGTGGCCGGCAAACCCTGTCCGGTCCTTTTGTGTTTACAAATTCAACTCGGTCGCGCTGTCGGTGATCGACGAACCGCTGAGGCTGAAACGGTCGCCGACCGAGAGGAAATGCACAAGCGTCACCGCCCTGCTGAGATGCATGGTCTGCCGCCGGATCGACAGGCACGCGGCCCCAGCCTCCACCCCCAGCAGTGCCGCCATCTCGGCGGTGGCGTTGACGGCGCGCACCGTATGGTCGGCCGACGACCAGGGAACCCGGTCGACCAGCCAGCGGCTGGGCGCCACGCTGTCGAACGGTTCCTCCTCCACCTCGGGAACGGCGTCGAGGTTGATGAGGCGCCGCTCGTGCTGGATCGGGGTTCCGTCGCTGAAATGCAGACATTCCAGCGCCAGGATCGGCGCGCCGTCCGGCAGGTCAGGCCAGCGGATGCCCTGTCCGTTCTTGAGGGTCTTGCGGTCGCGGATGCGGAATTCGTAAACATGCCCCTCGCGCGCGACGACGTCGCCGATGTCCTCGATGGGCAGGGCGAAGCGGTCGCGGCGTCCGGTGGCGACAAAGGTCCCGGCACGGCGGCGGCGGACGAGGAATCCCTCCCGCGCCAGCAATGCGATGGCCTTGTGCACGGTCTGGCGGGAAACGCCGTAGAGGCTCGACAACTCCGCCTCGTTGGGCAGGCGCTGGCCTGCCTGCCAACGTCCCCGCAGGATCTGGCCCGCAACCGCGCGTTTGATCTGGTCGAACAGGGCGCCGCGGCCATCAAGGGTGAGGCCGTCGAGGGGAGGGTCATTCCGCGGGACGCCGGCCGGCGTGGATGCCGGTCCGCCAACGCGGTCCTGTCCGGTCAGGCCTTGCCGTGCCACCCCCTGCACCCCGCTCTCCGCGCCGCATTGCGATGTGACGTTCAGGCGATAATGTATGTACATAATCTTACGGTCAATCGCCAATTCCCAGCATGGCGACCGCGTTGCTGCATTGCGGCGAAAAACCGCCTACCTCCTTCGCCGGGGCTTGCGCGGAGACGCGAAAAAGCCAATTGGTGTGTGGGATTTGCGACAAATCGGTGCGGACGCGTGCATGTCGATGCAGCAGGGCAAGTTCGGGTTGAGGGAGCATCCGGGACCGGTTCGGGACGATCTGGTCGCCTGTCCGGATTGCGGGCGGCTTCATCGTGTCCGTGAGCTGCCGCGCGGCGGCCGGGCCGTCTGCACCCGGTGCGGCGCGCAGCTGTACCGCCATGTCGCAGGGGGACCGCATCATGCCCTGCCGATGGCGTTGGCCGCGCTGTTGCTGCTCGGGCTGATCGCCGTCAATCCGCTGATGGCCGTGCATATCCAGGGAAACGACCGCGCCGGTCTGGTCACCACCGGGATCGAGGCGCTTGCCGATCAGGGAATGTGGCCGCTCTCGCTGCTGGTCGGGCTGCTGGTGCTGGGGGCGCCGGTCGCCCGCGTGGTGGGGGTGATCGCCGTGCTGCTCCGCCTGCACAGGGGACGCCCGCCGGAGTCGCCGCGTTCGACCGCCCGGCTGTTCGCCCTGACCGAGTCGCTGCGCCCCTGGGCGATGCTGGACGTCTTCCTGCTCGGCCTTCTGGTCGGCTATTCCAAGCTTTACGGATTCGCCAATGCCGAGCTGCTAACCGGCGGGCTGGCGCTCGGCGGCTATGTGCTGGCGGTCAGCGCGATGGACCAGGGGCTCGACCGCCGGGCGCTGTGGTCGGCCATCGACCATGTGCCCGCCGACCCGTCGCCGCCACCGCGGCGTTGGGTCGCCTGTTCGGTCTGCCAGCGCGTCCACGGCCATGACCATGAGCCCCTGCCGCACCGCTGCACCCGCTGCGGCAGCCGCATGCATGCGCGGGAACCCGACAGTCTGGGGCGCACCACGGCGCTGGTGGCGACCAGCGCCATCCTCTATGTCCCGGCCAATCTGCTGCCGGTGATGACCGTCGTCAATTTCGGCCAGGGCGATCCCAGCACGATCCTGGGCGGGGTGGGGGAACTGGCCGGATCCGGCATGTGGCCGCTGGCCCTGTTGGTCTTCGTCGCCAGCGTCGCGGTGCCGCTGCTGAAGCTGGGTGGGTTGGCGTGGTTCGTCGTTGCCGCTTGGCGCGGATCGGCCGCGCGGCTGCAGGGACGGACCCGGTTCTACCGTTTCATCGATGCCATCGGCCGCTGGTCCAACGTGGACATATTCATGATCGCCATCCTCACGGCTCTTGTGCAGTTCGGCGCCGTCGCCTCCGTCCGCGCCGATGCCGGCGCCATCGCCTTCGCCGCCGTGGTCATCCTGACCATGCTGGCAAGCCACATCTTCGACCCGCGCGTGATGTGGGACCGGGCGGACGGGGTGCGGCATGACTGACTCCGGCCAGCCGACACCCGAGCATCCGCCCGAGGTGGCTGTATCGACGCGCCGCAGGCTGTCCCTTCTGTGGCTGCTGCCGCTGGTGGCGGCGCTGATCGCCGGCTGGCTCGGCTGGCGCTGGCTGGAGGACCGCGGTCCGCAGATCGTCATCACCTTCCAGTCCGGTGACGGGCTGGAGGCCGGGCGGACCCGCATCAAGCACAAGAATGTCGATCTCGGCGTGATCGAGTCAGTCCGCCTGTCCGACGACCTGTCCCAGGTGATCGCCACCGCCCGCATGGACCGTGCCGCCGGCCGCCATTTGAAGGAGGGGACCCGCTTCTGGGTGGTGGCGCCGCGCCTCAGCCTGGCCGGGGTGTCCGGGTTGAGCACGGTGGTCTCCGGCACCTATGTCGAGATGGAGCCCGGCGGCGGAGAGGACCGGCGCGAGTTCGACGCGCTGGACGACCCCCCGGTGATCCGCGCCGACGTGCCAGGCCGCAGCTTCTCCTTGAAGGCGGAACAGCTGGGATCGCTGGCACAGGGCTCCCCGGTCTATTTCCGCGGCGTTCAGGTGGGCGAGGTGATGGGCTTCAATCTTTCGCCGCAGGATCGCACGGTGTCGGTCTCCGTCTTCGTCCGCGCGCCGTACGAGGGGCTGGTGCGGGAGGGGAGCCGGTTCTGGCGGTCCTCGGGCATCCAGTTCACCGCGGGGGCCGAGGGCCTCAAATTCCAGACGGAGTCGCTGAAGACGCTGGCTCTGGGCGGCGTGGTGCTGGAAACCCCGCCCGATCCGCAGGCGGGAGGGCAGGCGAAGGACTGGTCGACCTTCACCCTCTACGAGGACCAGCAATCCGCAGCCGCGGCGCGCGATCGCCTGCGCGTGCGTTACCGGCTGGAGTTCCCCGGCTCGGTCCAGGGCCTGCAGGCGGGGGCGCCGGTGTTGATGCGCGGCCTGACGGTCGGGCATGTGACCACCGTCCGCATGGAGTATGACGAGGCGAGCCAGCAGATCCACATTCCCGTCGACATCGATCTGGAACCGGATCTGGTGGCCCGCACCTATGGCATTGTCGATGACAAGCCGATGGATGAAGCGACATTGCGCAAGCTCGTTGCCATCCAGGTGCAAAAGGGCATGCGGGGCCGGCTGGCCTCGGGCAACCTGCTGACCGGGCAGAAGCTGGTGTCTTTCGATTTCGAACCGGGTCCACACCAGCCGGTTCCGGGAACCGAGCGGTCGGAATTGCCGACGGTTGAGTCCGTCGACATCGAGTCCATCACAAGATCGACCGGCATCCTGATGGACAAGGTTTCGGCATTGCCGCTGGACGGGCTGATCGCCGATCTGCGCGGTACACTGCAGTCGGTGGGCGGGCTTGCCGGGTCGCCGGACCTCGCGCGTTCCCTGGCGGCTCTCGCCAAGGCGCTGGGCAGCGCCGACGCGCTGATGCGCGACGCCGACCGGCAGTTGCCGGAGCTGGTGAAGAGTCTGCGCGGGGTGGCGACGGCGGCGCAGGGAACGCTGAACAGTGCCAACGGGTTGCTGGGCGGTGGCGGCGGGCAGGCCGATCTGGCCGGGGTGATGCGGCAGCTGAACGACGCCGCGCGCTCCTTCCGCGTGCTGGCCGACTATCTGGAACGCCACCCGGAGGCGCTGCTCCGGGGCAAGACACCGTAAGGGATCGGGGGAACGGATGAGGATTGGACGGGTGCCCGGATGGCGGGCTGCGGCGATGGCGCTGCCATTGCTGGTGCTGGCGGCCTGCCAGTCGACGCCGGACAGCCGGCTCTACACGCTGGCGGTCGTCCCGCCGGCAACGGCGGCGCAGACGGTCCGCACGGCGCCCCAAACCTTGGCATTGGGATCGTTGGACCTGCCGATGTTGATCGACCGGCCACAGATCGTCCGCCGCATCGACGGCAACCGGGTGGAGGCGCTGGAGTTCGACCGCTGGGCCGAGCCGCTGGCCGATGGACTGCGCTCCACCCTGGCCGGTGACCTCGCCGCGCGCCTGCCGGGCGTGACTGTCCTCTCGGTGGCCGGCAGCGTGGTTGAGGAGGGCACGGCGGTGCTGGCCGTCACCGTCCTGCGGTTCGATGCCGATGTCGGCGGACGGGTGGTGCTGGACGCGCAATGGACCGTGTCGCGGGCCGGCGCCGCGCGCAAGAGCGGCCCGTCGCGCGAGACGGTGGAGATCCCGGCCGCCGGCGCCGAGCCGGATGCCTTGGTACGGGCGATGAGCCAGGCGGTCGCGACCTTCGCCGACCGTGTCGCCGCCGGGGTGCGCCGCTGAAAACGGCGGCCTCTTCCGGACCGGCCTCTCTTCAGTGAAGCAGCGTTGTGCCGCGGTCGGCCGTCGGGCGGGGGCGGTCCATGCGCTCTGCCGCGGACCGATGGGTCTGCAGGTGCTGCGCCTCCGGGTCGGACATCCGCAATCCGGCTCGGGTGAGGGCGGAGGCCAGGACGCAGAGCGGCGCCATCGCCATGCGCACGCCCGGCAGCGGCAGCCAATCATTCATCAGGAGACCTGCCTCGCCATGCTGTCCCTGCTGGGCCAGCCGCAGCATGTCGAGCAGCAGCGCCTCGTCAACGCCGAGTGACGGACAGGGCGGCCGGTGCAGGTCCAGCGGGCGGGTGGTCGCCGCCAGAACGATCCGCATCAGCGTATCGAAGGCCACCGCGGCGTCGTTGGAAAGGCCGGCCGCAGTCATTCCGTCCTGCCAGTGCGGATGCTGGCGTTCCGGCTCGCGCAGGGGTTCGGCCCACAGGCGCAGAACGGACACGATCAGCGCCTCCGCAGCGTGCAGATCCTGGAAACGCTCGCGGGCCGGCAGGGCGCGGCGATGGGACGACAGGGAGGACATGGCGAACTCCGCTTTGGGAAACGAGCGAAGAATAGGGTTCCCGCAATGAAAATGCAAGTCATTCTCATTTGCATTGTGGGAGGTGCCCGTCAGCGATATTCCGCCCGCCGTGCCAGCCCCTCCTTCAGATGCCGGATCGCCGCATGCACCTTGGACGGCACATGGCGCTTTTGCGGATAGACGGCCCAAACCGCGGTGTTGGGTGGGCGGTGGCGATCCAGCAGGGAGACCAGCCGCCCTTCCGCCACCGGCCCCCGCACGTAGTAATCCGGCAATTGGCACAACCCGAATCCGCGCAGCGCGGCATCGAGCACCGAGAAGCCGCTGTTGCAGCGCCAGCGGCCGCGCGGACGGAACAGCCAATCCTGTCCGTTGTCATCGAACAGCCAATGGTCGGAGGTGCCGATCAGGCATTGATGCGAGGCGAGAGTCGCCAGACCGTGGGGAACGCCGTGACGCTCCAGATAGGCCGGTGAGGCGCAAAGATGCATCACGCGCGGGGCGATGCGCGTCGCCACCATACTCGATTCGCTGAGCCGGCCAAGGCGGATCGCCAGATCATAGCCCTCTTGCACCAGATCGAGCTGCCGGTTGGTCAACTCGACCTCGATGCTCAACTGGGGGTGCCGCTCCATGAGGTCGTTGATCAGCGGCATGACGAACTGCTCGCCATAGGCGGTGGAGCAGGTCATGCGCAGCATCCCCTTCACCTCGGCGTCGCTGCCCCCCTGCAGCGCGCCCACGGCCAGAAACGCCTCTTCGCGCTGCTCTGCCAGCCGCCGGCAACGGGCGAGAAAGGCGTGGCCGCTCTCCGTCAGGCTGACCTTGCGGGTGGTGCGGTAGAAGAGTCGGGCCTGCAGCCTGTCCTCCAGCCGCGCCACGCTGCGGCTGACATGCGACGAGGAAACGCGCAGCCGTTCAGCAGCGCGTGAAAAGCTGCCGGCTTCGGCCACCGCCACGAATTCGTCGATGCCGTCCCAGCCGCTCATGATCCATCTCCTGGGGCTTTCTTCCAGGGCCGCCGTGACATTATCCCCATGCAGCAAAAATCTATTCCCGAAATCGCCGTTCTGGCAATGACCGCTCGCGGTCTACACTGCGGGAATCAAATGCCAATCCGCATTGGCGAATTCGTTTTCGGGAAGGAAAGCCACATGGTCCTGTCGCGCGCCGCTGTCGCCTGGGAAGCCAACCGTCCGCTGGAGATCGAAGAGGTCGAGGTCGCGGCGCCCAAGGCTGGCGAGGTGATGGTCCGCATCGTCGCCACCGGCGTCTGCCATACCGACGCCTACACCCTGTCCGGCAAGGATTCCGAAGGCGTCTTCCCCTGCATCCTGGGCCATGAGGGCGGCGGCGTGGTGGTGGAGGTCGGCCCCGGCGTGACCTCCGTGGCGGTCGGCGACCATGTGATCCCGCTCTACACGCCGGAATGCGGCAAGTGCAAATTCTGCCTGTCCGGCAAGACCAACCTGTGCCAGGCGATCCGCGCCACCCAGGGCAAGGGCCTGATGCCGGACGGCACCAGCCGCTTCTCGCTGAAGGGCAAGGAGATCGCCCACTATATGGGCACCTCGACCTTCTCCGAATACACGGTTCTGCCGGAGATCGCGCTCGCCAAGATCAACAAGGCCGCACCGCTGGAGAAGGTCTGCCTGCTGGGTTGCGGCGTCACCACCGGCATGGGTGCGGTGATGAATACCGCAAAGGTGGAGCCGGGTTCCACGGTCGCCATCTTCGGCCTGGGCGGCATCGGCCTGTCGGCGATCATCGGCGCCACCATGGCGAAGGCCAGCCGCATCATCGGCGTCGACATCAACCCGTCGAAGTTCGAGATCGCCAAGCAGCTGGGCGCCACCGACGTCATCAACCCGATGGATTACGACCGTCCGATCCAGGAAGTCCTGGTCGAACTGACCGACGGCGGCGTCGATTACAGCTTCGAATGCATCGGCAACGTCAAGGTGATGCGGGCCGCCCTGGAATGCTGCCACAAGGGCTGGGGCGAGTCGGTGATCATCGGCGTCGCCGGCGCCGGCGAGGAGATTTCCACCCGTCCGTTCCAGCTGGTCACCGGCCGCGTCTGGCGGGGGTCGGCCTTCGGCGGCGTCAAGGGCCGTTCGGAGCTGCCGGACTATGTGGAGCGCTACCTGCGCGGCGAGTTCGAGCTGGACACCTTCATCACCCACACCATGGGGCTGGAGGACATCAACCACGCCTTCGACCTGATGCATGAGGGCAAGAGCATCCGCTCGGTCATCCTCTACAACCAGTAAAGCGACGGCGTTCCCCTCCTCCGCGCCGGAGGAGGGGAGTTTCCGGCAGATACCCACAAAAAGGCAGTTCCATGACCGACCCCCTCACCACCCTGTCGGAAACCCGCGTCTTCGGCGGCCGGCTGAAGCGGGTGCGGCACCAGTCCGCGGCGGTGGATTGCGACATGACCTTCGCCATCTTCCTGCCGCCGCAGGTGGAGGACGGCGTCAAGGTGCCGGTCTTCTACTGGCTGTCGGGGCTGACCTGCACCGATGAGAATTTCACCCAGAAGGCCGGCGCCTTCCGCGTCGCCGCGGAGTTGGGTCTTGCCATCGTCGCCCCAGACACCAGCCCGCGGGGCGACGGGGTGCCGGGCGACCCAGAAGGTGCTTGGGATTTCGGCCTCGGTGCCGGCTTCTATGTCGATGCGACGGAGGAGCCGTGGGCCCGGCACTATCGCATGCACGATTATGTGACGCGGGAGCTGCCTGCGCTTGTCGAGGGCAACTTCCCTGTCAGCGACCGCCGCTCCATCGCCGGCCATTCGATGGGCGGGCATGGCGCGCTTGTCTGCGCGCTGAAGCATCCCGGCTTCTACAAGGCGGTCTCGGCCTTCGCCCCGATCGTCAACCCGGCGGCGGTGCCGTGGGGCGAGAAGGCGTTCGGCCGCTATCTGGGACCGGACCGGGACCGTTGGCTGGAGTGGGACGCCTGCGCACTGATCGCGAAGGCTCCGGAACGCCTGCCGATCCTGATCGACCAGGGCGACGGCGACGGCTTCCTGGAGGCTCAGCTGAAGCCGCAGGCGCTGGTCGCCGCGGCGGACGCGGCGGGGCATCCCGTGACCCTGCGCATGCAGCCGGGCTACGACCACAGCTATTTCTTCATCAGCACCTTCATCGAGGATCACCTGCGTCACCATGCGGCGGCGCTGGTGGGGTGAGTGGCAGGCTTCGATTGCCCCCACCCCAACCCTCCCCCTCTTCGAGGGAGAGGGTGCCTTATGGGACTGCGGCGGCAGTCCCGTCCACCGCCAAAATGCGGGGGAGGTTAGGGAGGGGGTCAGCCGCCATATGCTGCAACTCGCGTTACACCACCCGCCGCGTCAGGTGGTTGTCCCACCGGAAGTCCGGCGCCCGGCGCTCCGGCCCTGCTTCGGCGGTGTTCGACACCGGCTCGATCACGCCGAGCCCGCTGGTCGCCAGATAGCCCTCGCCGTTCGGCGCCAGTCCACACCCATCGGCGAGCGCTGTCGATCCCAGCCATGTGCCGCCCGCGGCGTCCCACAGGCCGATGATCCCGCCCAGCGGTGAACTGGCGGCGACGGTCCGGCCGTCCGACGCGACGCTGCCGATATAGCCCTGCAGTCGCACCAGCACGTCCTCGGGCGTGTCGAACAGGCGGACGGGCCCGCTGCCGGGGCGGTGGGCGCCGGTCAGGGGCTGCAGCATGCCGATGGGCCGTTCGTCCTGCGTGCCGAATGCGATGCCGCCATCGTCCAGCAGAGCGATGTGGCGGATGCCGAGGTTGCTGTGCTCCTCCGGCAGGCGGACCTTGTCGAGCAACCTGCCGGTCGCCGCCTCCACATAGGTCAGCGAGGCGTCCATGCTGTCGAGGTTCAGCTTGGCCCGGCCGGTGTCGGGGTGGGTGATGACGCCGCCGTTGGCAACCGCCAGCGTGGTGCCGTCCCGCATCAGAATCAACTCGTGCGGGCCGAGACCGTGGGTGGGAATGGCGCCGACGCGGCGGTAATTGTCGGTGGCGTCATAGACGCCGATGGCCCCCTCCTCGCGCGGGACATCGTCCTCGGCGACATAGAGGGTTCGGCCGTCGGCGGAATAATCGCCATGCCCGGTGAAGCGGCGGTCGTCCGGCGCCCGCACAACCGGACCCGGAGCGCCGTCGGTCAGAGACAGGATCTGGAACCAGCGGCCGGGCCGGCGGGCGAACGCCACCGCCTCGGCCATGCCGGGACGCGGCGTGATGCCGTGGGCGCGGCCGGGGGTGGGGGTGGTGAACAGCAGCTTGCCGGTATCGGTCAGCGCGGCGACGCCAAAGGTCGGCTCGGCTCCGGCAGTGGCATAGGCGTTGAGATAGATCGCGCCGTTGCCTGCGGCATGGGCCTTGCCCGTCAGCATGGCGAGCAGACCGCCACCCAGCAGGCGCCCGCCGGCGAGCAGACCGAGGATGTTACGGCGGTCCAGCGCTCCCATCCCGACCATGGCTCAGTCCCCATCCAGCTCGTTGAAGCCCAGCGTGATGTCCAGTTGCGGGGCGAGCGTGCCCAGCATTTCCACCCGTGCCGCCTTGATCAGGCGGAGGGCGCCGTCGGCCTTCTTGCGGGCGGCGGGATCGGTCACCGCCTTGTTCAGCGGACCGGGCACCGCCTCCACTGCGCCGATGGCGGCGGCGAAGCTCTCGTCGATTGCCTGCCTGGCGGTCGCCCCGTCCTCTCCAGGCGGCAGCAGCGAGACGAAACCCGGCCCGCCATGCTCACCCATCAGCAGGGCGCGCAGCCCTTCCAGGTTCAGCACGATGTTGCGCAGCGCCCGGCCGCTGCGCAGGGCCTCGACCACCGTCGGCTTGGCATCCTCGATGCCGGTGCCGAGCGGGGCCATCAGCTTCTGGTCGATGATCACCTGCATGGCGGTGATGGCGGAGGCGTAGAGCGTGTTCACGGCCTCCGACGCGGTGGGGCCAAGGATGGTCGCCTGACCGGCGGCCAGAGGAGCCTCCAGCTCTTTCCAGCCGTCACGCGCATCGGTCGCGATGGCGGCGACGTTGCGGGCTGCGGCTGCGGCGAGCAGCCCACGGAAGCGCTTGGCGTCGCTGCCGGTGAAGCTCTCCACCGTGACGTTCTCGTCGAACAGCAGCCTCTCCAGCACGGTCAGTCCCTGCACGGCGGCGCTCTGGCGTGCCAGCGCCCCCGGCTGCAGCAGCTTCGGGTCCTGGTCGCGCAGGATCTGGCCGATCTGGCGCTGGACCACGCCCGCACGCTCCGGCCAGAAGGACATGCGGTCGGCGCGCAGATTCACGGTCAGCGGACCGGGCCGCAGATGCTGGACCGCGGCCCAGGCGTCGGTGACGCGGGTGTGGGCCGTCCGCGCCTCTTCCAGGCCGACGGCGGTCGGACCGGCGGCGAAGCGGTCGAGCGTGTCCGCATAGGCCGCGGATGCGGCCACCAGCGCGTCGAAGCGGGGCAGGGCATGGGTGCGGACCATGCCGGCCAGGAACTCGCTGTCCTTGTCCGACCGGCGGGCGGCGAAGGCCGGGGTCCGGGGCAGCAGAGCCGCCACGGCGGCTGCGGCCGACATCAGTCCAAGCACTATGCGGCGTCGCATACGATCAAATCCCCTCTGCCGGTGACGCGGTTCGAAACCCCGCCCTTCCTTTACAAACCCAGCACGTAACGCACCAGCCGTTTCCGCTCCGCCGCCGGAAGGGTCATGAAGCGTTCCTTCGCTCCCTCCGCCTCGCCACCGTGCCAGAGGATGGCTTCGGTCACGCTTCGGGCGCGCCCGTCATGCAGCAGCGACAGCTGTCCATCCCTTGCCGCAAGCCGGTTCAGCCCCCACAGCGGCGTGGTGCGCCAGTCGCTCCCGCGTGCCTCGCCCATCGGCAAGGCGTCGCCCAGGGCAGGACCGAGATCATGCAGCAGCATGTCGCTGTGCGGGAAGATGTCGCGGTCGGACAGGGCCGGATGCGCCGGATCCCCGCCCGTGCGCCAGGATGGGCGGTGGCAGGCGGCGCAGCCGGTATCGGCGAACAGCCTGGTGCCGGCCTTGTCCTTCGGCGCCTCCAGGCTGCCGTCGGGTGGCAGGTCGCGCAGATAGCCGTCGATCAGGCCGATCACCGTGCTGGGGATCTCCAGCCCCTCGAACTGCTTGGAGTCGCCGTGGGGGGCGTTGCGGCAGGCGGTCTGAGCCGGGGTGCAGTCGCCCCAAGGCTCCGGATAGGCAGGGGTCGACATGCCGATGTCGAGGCTGAAGGCTTCCGCATCCTGGTGGTCGAGCGTGGGGTGCATCGCCTTCCAGCCGAAACGGCCGACCTGACGCTTGCCGTCCACCGTCACATGGTTGACACGCCCGGCCACCGGGGCGCCGGAGGCCGCCTGCCGCGCCGCCTCGGCCTCGATCGCCTCGGCGGGGATGCGGTCGAGCAGGCCCATGCCATGCACCCGAGGTGGCACGCGGGCGGACATCACCGTCGCCTGCGCCAGCGGACCATAACCGAGATCCTCGACCACCGGCGTGGGATGGCGCAGCCGGACGGTCTCGCCGTCGGGGAAGCGCACCTCCTCCTCCCGGTAGGTGACGCGGGGACGTCCTTCGATCACCTGGCCGAGGATGGCGTTCGACTGGATCTGCCGGCCATAGACCGGGTCGTCGTTCAGCTTGATCGCATAGCCGACGCCCTGGTCTCCCTCCACCGCCGGGTCGGGGGGCCTGCCGCCGCCGGCGCGCGGATGGCAGGTGGCGCAGGAGCGTGCGTTGTAGAGCGGGCCGAGACCGTCCGCCGCCTGGGTCGCGGTGGGCGCCGCCACCCACATGCGGCGGAACAGAGCTTCGCCGATGCGGTTGTCGAGGCTGTCGGCAGCCTGCGCGGCGGGAGCGAGAAGGAGAAAAAGCGCGGTTGCTGTGCCGCGGAGCGAAATCTCAAGCAACGCGGATGTATCCCATCATGCCGGTGTCCTGATGTTCGATGATGTGGCAGTGGAACATCCAGTCGCCCGGATTGTCGGCCTTGATGGCCACGCGCAGGCGTTCCTTCGGCTCCAGCAGGACGGTGTCGGCATGGTGGGGCACCACCTTGCGGCCGTCGGACGACAGCACCTTGAAGGTGTAGCCGTGGATGTGGATCGGGTGCAGGTGCGGCGTCAGGTTGGCCAGCTCGAAGATGTAGCTCCGGCCCTTCTCCAGCGTGACCAGCGGCGGGGGCAGATGCTCGTGCCCACCCTCCGGCCAGCTCTGCTGGTTGACCGCCCAGAAGGTCTTCTGTGACAGGCAGAGCGAGTCGGCATAGGGCAGCGCGGCCAGGATGGCTGGATCGAAGCTCTGCGCCACCGCGGTGGCGGAGAAAGCCATCGGAATGACCGGCGCGTCCTTCAGGTCCGGTTCCGGGATGGTGGAGGCGGGCAGGGCGCGCGGCTTGAAGCGCTTGTTGGGCAGGGCGGGGCCGACGGCGCGGAAGATGGCGAGCGGCTTGGGCTCGGCGGAATAGACGTTGGTCAGCCGCAGGGTCTGGCCAGCCCTGGCGGGAGCGCGGAACAGAACGTCGATGCGCATCGCCGGGCCCATCGGCCAGCCATCCAGCGGGCGGGGCGGCAGCGGGTTGCCGTCGACCGCAATGATCCACGCCTCCGCCCCCTCCACCCGAAGATCGACGACGCGGGTGCTGTCGATGTTGTAGAGGCGTGCGCGGATGTCGCCGTTGGTGGGGACCTCGATCACCGGGTCGATGGCGCCGTTGACCGTCGACACGCTGCCGAAGGTGCCGGCGCGCGAAGCGCCGCGATCGGTGGTGAAGGCACCGAACTTGCCGGATTTGTCGAGTTGCCAGTCCTTGACCAGACAGACGAGGTCGGCGTCGACCTTGGGCGCGTCCGGCTCCTCGACGATCAGCACCCCGGCAAGGCCGCGGCCCAGCAGCTCCACCGTGTTGCAATGGGGATGAAAGAAGAAGGATCCGGCGTCCGGCGGAGTGAATTCATAGACATGGCGCTCACCGGGCCTGGTCGGCGGCTGGGTCAGGTAGGGCACGCCGTCCTCCAGGTTCGGCAGGCGGATGCCGTGCCAGTGGATCGAGGTGTGCTCGTCCAACCCGTTGACCAGGGTCGCCCGCAGCCGCTGGCCCTTGCGCATGCGGATGATCGGACCGGGAAAACTGTCGGCGTAGGTGATCAGCGGCGACGGTTCGGCGGGCTCCGGCAGGATGCGCTGAAGACGCTGCTTCGCGACCAGCTCCACTTCGACCAGATCGCCGGCGGAGGTGACGGGCGCCGGTCCGCTCAAACCGGTCTTCAGGGCGCCGCCATCCGTCGCGGCGGCGCCGGTTCCGCCCAGCGCCGCCGCCGCGACGGCAGCGCCCCCAGCGCGTAGAAGGGCACGGCGGGACAGGGCTGCGGCGAGACGGTGCGGCATGACGGCGGTCCGGGAACGACAGGCAGGAAAAAAACCGGCTCCGGTCCCCCCATCCGCGCCGGATCGGCCCGGAAGGGAAGTGGGGGGGGCGGTCATGCGCGGATGGGGCGCGGGACCGGAGCCGGATGCAGGCTTACTTGCCGACCTTCGACGGATCGTCGAGGCTGTCGGAACCCTGGACGCTGATGGAGACGCCCAAGGTGCTGACGGCGCCTTCCAGCGCCTTCTTCTGGTCGACAAGACGGTCGACGGCGGTGGCCACCAGCTTGTTGCCCACCTCGTTGTCGGCGGCGATCATCTGGTCGTAGGCCATCTTGCCGCTGTCGGCGGTGTCCTTGATCGCCTGCATCGCCTTCATGGTCTCGGCCATGGCGGTCTTCACCGCGGCGTCGGCGTCGGCGGACTTGGCGGCGACCAGCTGCGACAGCGATGCGCCGGAGACGGTCTTGCCGTCGGTGCGCTTGTAGCTGCCGTTGTAGACGTTCACCATGCCGACTTCGTCGTAATAGTGCGAGTTGTGGGTGTTGTCGGAGAAGCAGTCATGCTCCTCCTCCGGATCATGCAGCATCAGGCCGAGCTTCATGCGCTCGCCCGCCAGCTCGCCGTAGCTGAGCGAACCCAGGCCGGTCAGCATGCGGGCGATGCCCTCGCCCTCCGGGGCCTTGGCGATGGAGGCGCGGGCCTTGCCCTTCGGCGCCCACTCCGCCGTCATCTCGGCGAGGTCGTCGACCAGCATCTGGGTGGCAACGGTCAGATACTGGGCGCGGCGGTCGCAATGGCCGTTTGTGCAGGCCTTGCCCTTGGCGTAGTCGGTGGCCTTGCGTTCGCCCGCACCGGGACCGGTGCCATGCAGATCCTGGCCCCACAGCAGGAATTCGACGGCGTGGTAGCCGGTGGCGACGTTCGCCTCGACCTTGCCGGCCTCGTGCAGCTTGTCGGCCAGCAGACCCTTGGTGATCTTCGAGGCGTTGATCGTCTTGCCGCCGGCCGTGATCTTCGGGTTGGCGATGACGTTGGCCTTGGCGTAGGGATTGCTCTCGCCGCCGGCATAGCCGTCGTCGACATAGTCGATCAGTCCCTCGTCCAGCGGCCATGCATTGACCTTGCCTTCCCAGGCATCGACGATCGGATTGCCGAAGCGGAAGGCCTCCGTCTGCATGTAGGGAATGCGGGCAGCCTTCCAGGTCTCGCGCGCCTTCGCCAGCGTCTCCTCGGTCGGGTTGGCGACCAGGGCGTCCACCGCCTTCTTCAATGCCTTGGCGCCGTTGGTGGCGTCCTCGTAGGCGGCATGGGCAATGTCGGCGTAGGTCTTCGCCACGTCCTTATAGGCCGGCGCCGCCGCCTGGGCGGCGAACGGCATCAGGGCAACGACGGCTACGGCGGCAAGGCCGGCAGCGCGCTTCGACATGGAGGTCTCCTCGAACGTCGGTGGTCTGGGGTGACAGCAAGTGCGACTGATTCTCAGGGAATAACGTCGCGAATCATTATCACTGTCAAGCCCTATCCGCGTTGGGGGTACTCGGAAAGGCGGCTGCGGCCGTCAACTTCGTCGATGCAACATGGAGACGGAGAGACCGCCGGCCGTTCCTCACTCTTGGCGGAGAGCCCGATTGAGCGCCTGGCTCAGGTCCTCGAACAGGTCGTCGGGCGACTCAAGGCCGACCGACAGCCGGAGCAGGTCGCCGGGAACCGGGGAGGTCGGGCCTTCGATGCTGGCGCGATGCTCGATCAGGCTTTCCACCCCGCCCAGCGACGTGGCGCGGCGCCAGATTCCGACATGGGAGGCGGTGTCGATGGCGGCCTGGGTGCCGCCCTTCACCCGGATCGACAGCATGCCGCCGAAGCCGCCGGTCATCTGCCGCGAGGCGATGCCGTGGCCGCGGAAGCCGGGCAGGCCGGGATAGAGCACCTCGGCCACCTGCGGATGGGCGGACAGCCGCTCCGCCAGGGTCATCGCGGCGGCGCATTGCCAGCGGACGCGGGCGAACAGGGTGCGCAGCCCGCGCTGGAGAAGCCATGCCTCGAAGCTGCCGAGGATGCCGCCCTGCTGGGTCTGCACCGCCTTGATGCGGCTCCAGAACTCGTCCTTGCGGGCGGCGGTCAGGGTGCCGGCGACGACGTCCGAATGGCCGTTCAGGTATTTGGTCGCCGAATGCATGACGATGTCGGCGCCCAGCTCCAGCGGACGGGTCAACACCGGAGTCGCCACAGTGCTGTCCACGGCAAGCCATGCCCCGGCCTCATGCGCGAGTTCGGCCACCGCGGCGATGTCGGTGACGGTCCACAGCGGGTTGGCGGGCGTCTCCAACCAGACCAGCCGCGTCTCGCCGGGCCGGAGTGCGGCCCGGACCGCGTCGGTGTTGCTGGTGTCCACCCCTTCCACCCGCAAGCCCCAGCGGGTCGCCGGGCCATGCAACCAGTTGCGGAAGGCCCAGTACATCACGTCTGGAACGATCACATGGTCGCCGGGATCGAGCGCCTGGAACACCGCCGTCGCCGCCGCCATGCCGGAGGCGAACAGCAGCGTGTCCGCCCCCTTTTCCAGTTCGGTGATTGTCCGTGCCGGAATGTCGAAGGTCGGATTGTCGGCGCGGGCATAAACCCGGCCGCGGTCATAGCCGTTGTCGGGATCGCGGATGTATGTGGTGGAGGGGTGGATCGGCGGAATGACTGCACCGCTGGCGGCGTCCTCAAATCCCAGGGCGCCGGCGGCGATGGTTTCGGGACGGTGGGGGCGGTCGGTCATCGCCGGGGCACTCCGGATCGGGGCGAAAAGGGGGTTCAACGATACGCCCTCGACCGCAGCCGGCGCAACGCCCCGTCCGATGGTCCGCCCATCGCCGAAGGTTCAGGCGTAGCGGGCGATCAGGCGGGCGAGAGGCGGCCCGGACAGCACCACCACGAAAAGCCGCAAGGTCTGCAACGCCAGCACCAGCGGCAGATCCACCCCGGTGCCGAGCGCGATCACCACCACCGAGTCGAGCCCGCCCGGACTGGTGGCGAGGAAGGCCGTCAGCGGGTCGGTCGGCAGCAGCGTGACCAGCATCCAGGCCGACAGGCTGCACAGCGCGATCATCAGCGCGGTCGACAGAAGCATCTGTGGCACCGCGCGGACTGCGTCGCCCAGGACCTCGCGGGTGAAGCGCAGCCCGATGCTCCAGCCGATCAGCGCGTATGTGACGGTCAGCAGCGCATGGGGCAGTTGAAGCGATAGCCCGGCCCCGGTCTGGACCAGCGCCCCCAGCACCATCGGCACCAGAAGGGCGCCCGACGGGATACGGAACCGGTGCCCGATCCAGCCGCCGACCAGGGCGACCAGCAGGGTCGCCGCCAGCCCCGCCGGGTCCAGCGCCTCGACCGGGGCAGCGGCCGGGGCAGCGGCCGGGATCGAACCCTGCGGAGCGGCGGTCAGTGCGTGGGTGACCAGGGAGGCGCTGAGAACCACCAGAACCACGCGCAGATACTGCATCACCGCGACAAGCCGGACATCCGCGCCATGCTGGCCCGCCATCGCGACCATCGCCGAGGCGGCTCCCGGTGACACGCCCCAGGCTGCGGTGGTGCCGGGCAGGCTTCCGTAGCGCACGAAGAGCCAGCCGACGATGCCGCTGACCATCACCGTCAGCCCGACCGTTCCCAGCATCAGCGGCCAGTTGCTGGCGATCGACAGCAGAATCGACGGGGTGACGGCGTGGGCAACCAGGCAGCCGATGATTGCCTGGGCCATCGTGAAGCCGGATGGCGGCACCCGGATGGAGGCTCCGCCGACGCCGAAGGCGATGGCTCCGAACATCGGCCCGATCAGCCAGGCGGCCGGCAAGCCGATCCAACTCAACCCCAGAGTGGCCGCTCCCGACAGCGCCAGCAGGCCCGCCCATTGCGCCAGCTTGCCGGCCTGCCCCATCGGCCGGCCGCCTCCCGCCCGATCCCCCGCACCCGCCACTGATTCATACCTATACGAATGTTTTGCGACCGGATCATGCTGCCTGCCGCAGGACCTTTCCGTCCAGCGGCAGGACGGGCGCGGCAGCCATGCATTGCGGGTGAATTGCGGTGGGGGCGGATTCAGCCGGCGGAGCGGATGCGGCTGAGGAAATCGTCGACACCCCGGTTCAGCTCGTCCGCCTGACGGTGCAGCAGGCCGGCGGCGGACAGCACCTCCTGCGCGATTCCGCCGGTTTCCGTCGAGGACTGCGTCACCTGCCCGATCGACCCGGTGATCCGGCGGGCTCCGACGGCCACCTCCTGGACATTGCGGGTGATCTCCTGGGTGGCGGCGGTCTGTTCCTCCACCGTTGCGGCGACGGTCGTGACGATCTCGTTGATTTGGTTGATGGTGCGGCCCACGCCGTGGATCGCCTCGGCAGCGTTGCCGGCCGCATTCTGCATCCCGGCGATCTGGGTGGAGATNCGTGGCGTTCAGGGCCAGCAGGTTGGTCTGACTGGCGATGTTGTTGATGAGGTTGACCACGTCGCCGATGCGCTGTGCCGCTTCGACCAGGCCGCTGACGGTTCCCTTCGTGCGTTCCGCCTCATCGACGGCGGAGGACGAGATACGGGAGGATTCGTTGACGTGCCGGCTGATGTCGGAGATGGAGGCGGAGAGCTGTTCGGTCGCGGCCGCGACCGTCTGCATGCTGGAGGAGGCGATCTCCGTCTCCGATGCGACATCGGCGGAGCGGCGGCTGGTGGCGGTCGCAATCTCCGACATGCGTCGTGCATGGGCCTGCATCTGGTCGGACGCGGCAACCGTGCCCTCGACGATGCTCTTCACGCTGTCCTCGAAATCGCCGGCCAGCCGGTCGAGCGTTGTGCGCTTGCTGTCCTCTTCGGCGGCCTTGTAGGTCTCCAGCAGCAGTTCCATGTCGAACCACGTTACCTTGGTCAGCGCTTCCAGCTGGGAGCTGCGGGTGCGGTGGGCGGCGCCACCGAACAGGCCGGCGATCACACCGCCGCCGCCGCCCGTCAGGCCCAGTTCACGGGCGATGTTCGTGCTGACGACGAAGTGGCAGATCGACACGGCATAGGCCGGTACGCCGTTGCTGTAGAACAAGGACGCCAGCCGCCGGGCGGATTCGGCGAAGCCCTCGTCGAGACGGCCGGAGGCGGCGCGAGACCAATGGTCGACGCGGGCGGCATGCACATCCGGCAGCTTCAACGCCGACTGGATTTCCGGCCAAGCATCGAAATGACGGTGCCATCGCTCAAGCAGTTCTGGAAGTCTGCGTTCGACAAAATCCCGGTTTTCCCGAAGGATGGCAAGATCATCTTCGGTAATGGCAAAAGCGGCAAGACTCTTGGCATGCCCGTTGGACAGCGCGACACTCATGCCCGGACGATCCCCCATTCCGAATTCTAAGGTACGGCTGCCACAACCGCCAGCCTTTGGTCAACCGCTCGTTTTGATTGTTTCTGCCAACAATCGCTTCAAAACCGATGTATCGTGTGACCATTAAGCATGAAGAGTTCGTATGTATGAAGTGTAATTTTTTAGATAAATATTTCGTACACGATAGACTGAAATTATAAGACGTTCGATCCCGGAAATTTTTCTTACTGGTACAAAAGTATGATCGACCATTCGTCAGAGACATTCAGAAAATGCGAAACAAGTTCCTCAATTCCCGCTTGGGGGGAGGCGGAAATTCGGAGAGGTACTGATTTTCGAGGCGGAGGCCATGCTGTTGCCGTGAAAGTCCCCGAGTGATCGAAGCGACAGCCGCTTGTCAGGAACCTCTGGCACCAGGACTGGTTGAGCGATCGGTCATCGTATTTTTTCGAGAAGACGATGACCGGCAATTCCAGTCCCCGCTGGTGGAGGCGGAGCTGGCCGGCATCCCAATGCCGGCACGGTATTTTCATTGAACGACCAATCAAAATAAAAATCGCTGTTGTGTGCGGCGAAATGAGCAACGTCGTCATCAAAATGCAAATTCCGTGAACGGCGCTATCGACCGCGCCCCTCGTCTCGGGGCAATCTACGGCCCGATTACCATCGTCCCGTTCTGTTGCGTCCCGGAAGCCTTGCCATGTCCATGAACCTGCCCACGCCCACCGGCTCGTCTTCGACGGGGACGGGAGAGGTGCGCCTGACGGTTCGCGGCCTGCGCAAGGTCTTCGCCGACGATCCGCGTCCGGCTCTGGAGATGCTGCGCCGCGGCGCGACGAAAGCGGAGGTGCTGCGGACGCTGAACGTCAATGTCGGCGTGGCGGAGGCCAGCTTCGATATCCGGGCCGGCGAGATCTTCGTCATCATGGGCCTGTCCGGATCCGGGAAATCGACCATCATCCGTCTGCTGAACCGGCTGATCGAGCCGTCGGAGGGGGAGATCCGGCTGGACGGCCGCGACCTGACCCGCCTGTCCTATGGCGATCTGGTCGAGGTGCTGCGGCGGGACATGAGCATGGTTTTCCAGTCCTTCGCCCTGCTGCCCAACCGCACCGCCCTGGAGAATGCCGTCTTCGGGCTGGAGGTCGCCGGGGTCTCGCGTGCCCAGAGGCGCAAGGCGGCCATGGCGGCGCTGGAACGGGTGGGACTGGCCGCCTATGCCGACCGCTATCCGGATGAACTGTCGGGCGGCATGCAGCAGCGGGTCGGGCTTGCCCGCGCGCTTGCCAAGAATCCAACGATCATGCTGATGGACGAGGCATTTTCCGCGCTCGATCCGCTGATCCGTACCGACATGCAGGATGAGCTTCTGCGGCTTCAGCGCGAGGATTCCCGGACCATCGTCTTCATTTCCCACGATGCGGAGGAAGCGATGCGGCTGGCCGACCGCATCGCGGTTATGGAGGACGGGCGAATCGCCCAGATCGGGACGCCCGCCGAGATCCTGCGCGCGCCGGCCGACGATTATGTCCGCGCCTTCTTCCGCGGCGTCGATTCCACACGCGTTCTGCGCGCCCGCGACCTCGCCCGCCCGCCGACACCGGCAGACGCCATGGGGGAGGGGGAGGGCGCGCGTTTCCGCTACCGCACCGATGCCGCCGGCCATTTCCGCGGCGTGCTGGCCGGCGACGGCAGCTCGGCCCTGTTCGGGCTGGAACCCGTGGCGGCTGACACCCCGCTGCACGCGCTGTTCGGCCGGGTCGCCGCCGCGCCCTGCCCGCTGCCGGTGGTGGAGGCGGACGGTCGCTTTGTCGGCGTGATCTCCCGCGCAGTTCTCCTGGCGGCGCTGGACCGGGGGGAAGGCGCCGGCCGCGAGGTGCGTCATGGCTGAGGCGGCGATCCTCGACGTGGAATGGCTGAGCGAGACCATCGGCGGCGGCATCGCCCGCGGGTCGGAATGGCTGGTGGCGACGATTCTCGACCATGGCCAGCCGGCGCTGACCGCCATCGCCGGGGTGGTCGACGGGCTGGGCGGCGCACTGGACGACCTGCTGCTGGGCGTGCCGCCCTGGCTGCTGGCGCTGGTGCTGGCCGCAATCGCCCTGTGGCGGGTGGGCCGAGGCTTCGCCCTGTTCACCCTGCTGGCGTTCGGCGGCATCTTCGTGATGGGCCTGTGGGAGCCGACGATCTCGACCCTCGGCCTCGTGCTCGCCTCAACGGTGCTCAGCCTGATCGGCGGGGTGCCGCTCGGCATCTGGATGGCGCGCAGCAAGATCGCCGACGGGGTGGGCAAGACGCTGCTCGACCTGATGCAGACGATGCCGGCCTTCGTCTATCTCATTCCGGCGGTGATGTTCTTCGGACTGGGGCGGGTGCCGGGCATCATCGCCACGGTGGTGTTCGCCATGCCGCCGGCGGTGCGGCTGACCGCGCTCGGCATCCGGCAGGTGCCGGAGGAGCTGGTTGAGGCCGGCCGCGCCTTCGGTTGCCGCAGCCATCAGCTGCTGTTCAAGGTCCAACTGCCCAACGCGCTGCCGTCGATCATGGCCGGGGTGAACCAGACCATGATGATGGCGCTGTCGATGATCGTCGTCGCCTCGATGATCGGCGCCGGCGGGCTGGGCAACGTGGTGCTCCAGGGCATCCAGCGCCTCGACATCGGCCTCGGCGTGCAGAGCGGACTGAGCGTGGTGCTGCTCGCCGTCGTGCTCGACCGCATCACCCAGAGTTTCGGGCGGGGTGTTCGCCGTCGGGCCGCCGCCGGAACGGCCAAGCGGCGCTGGTGGCGGCGGTGAGGTCAGGCGTTGAGTTCGGAATCGAGGTAGCCCAGCGCCACTGCCCGCGCGGCGCTGCCGTCGATGGCACCCGTCAGAGCGAAGCGCAGCCACAGCCCGTCGATCATCGCCGCCAGCCCGACGGCCACCCGCTCCGCCCGTTCGGCCGGCAGCAGGGGGCGCAGGGCGTGCAGCAGGTTGGAATGCAGACGGCGGGCGTTGATGCGCTGCAGGCGCGCCAGCGCCGGATTGTGCGGCGCCTGCGCCCAGAAGCCCAGCCATGCGGCGACCACCCGCGGCTCGAACTGGCCGGGAGCGAAGTTGCAGTCGACGATGGCCTCCAGCCGCGCACGCGGCGAATCGGCGGTCGCCAGCCGCTGGGTCGCGTCGTCGCGCAGCTGCTGCAGCATGCTGCGCATGGTTGCGGCCAGCAGCTCGTCCTTGCCGCCGAAATAGTGATGGATGATGCCGGGCGATACGCCGGCCCCGCGGCTGATCGTCTGAACCGTGGTGTCGACCAGTCCATGCTCGCCCATCGAGGTGATGGTCGCGTCGATCAACTGACGGCGGCGGATCGGTTCCATTCCGACTTTGGGCATGGGGCGAGCGGTCTCCTGTCCTTCTCCGCCACGGCCGGCCGCAACCGTTACCTTGGCTTGGGCGGTAACAAATGCGCCATTTTCGCCGCTCCGTCGATGACGAAAACGGCAGACCGGACGAACGGGAAACACAGGAAAGAGGAGTTGAGGATATGAGCGGATGGATGGCCCTGGCCAAGGGGGTCGCGGGCGTCGGCGTCGCGGCGGCGGTGGTGCTGGGTGCCGGCGGGGCTCTGGCCGCNTGAAGGCCGACGCCTTCGGCCTGAAGGACTTCAAGCTCGTTGAGTCCAGCGAGGCCGGCATGCTGGCCGAGGTGAAGCGGGCCACCCGTAGCGAGGGCTGGGTCGTGTTCCTGGGCTGGGAACCGCACCCCATGAACAAGAGCTTCGAACTGACCTATCTGGAGGGCGGCGACGACTGGTTCGGCCCCAATCTGGGCGGCGCCACCGTCGCCACCAACGTCCGC